>JAFYDR010000257.1 GCA_017544725.1 Kiritimatiellia bacterium | reverse complement strand
TGAGTGTCGGCTACGGGATCGTGAACAACATGTGCGGACCGGACGAGGAGATCGTCTGCCTCGCCGAGCCAGACCCGCACCGATGGGATCCCGTCCGCCGCGTCATCAAGCATCGCCAGCCAACCGCCGATGTCTCGAAGATCAAAGCCTTCTACGACTATCATGAAATGCTCGATAAGATGGGCAGTCAACTGGATGCCGTGGCAATCGCCACGCCGAACCACCACCACGCCCCCGCCGCGATCCTCGCCATGTCGAAGGGACTCCATGTCTATGTCGAAAAGCCGATGGCCCTCACCATCGAAGAAGTCCGTCTGATGCACGCCGCCCAGAAAAAGTACGGTGTCGTGACGCAGGTCGGCAACCACGGCCACAGCGAGGAGGGTATGCGCCGTCTCGTCGAATACATCCAGAGTGGTGCCATCGGACAAATCCACGACGTCTGGGCATTCGATGACCGCCTCAATGCCATGATGTACCGTCCGCCCAAAGCCGAACCACCGAAGGGTATGAACTGGGATGCCTGGTGTGGTCCCGCGCCGATCTGCGATTACTACGCGGGTACCGCCAATCATAATGGTATGCATCCCCACGACTGGCACGCTTGGATCGGCTACGGCAACGGCGCGATCGGCAACATGGGCACGCACATCATCGACCCCGTCTTCTGGTCGCTCCGCTTGGGCGAAGTCCACCCCACGAGTGTCGAGGCCACCGAACTGAAGTGGGGCGTCAAAGGAAGCTGGACTTGGCGCAACACGATCCACTGGCAATTCCCCGCCCGCAAAGGAATGGACGCCATGACGCTCCACTGGTTCGACGGCGTTCGTGACGGCATCCCCTACACCAAAGAGTACGTCGATAGAATCGGCGTCTGCCGCAAACGCGAATACCAGAACCTGCCGCCGATCATCGAGGAGCTAGAGAAACGCTATGGCCAGCGTCTCGGCAATCTCGGTACGGTGTACATCGGCGAGAAAGGAATCATGGCGATCGGACCGCACGGAGACGGACTCCAATTCCTTCCCGACTCCCTGCGCAAGACCATCACGCCTCCGCCGAAAACCATTCCCCGCGAAAAGGGCATGAACCATCAGGCAGACTGGTTGCGTGCAATCCGCAATCCCAACCGTCCCGCCGGATGCAACTTCGATTACTCCGCACCACTGGCGACCACCGTCCTGCTCGGCAACGTCGCCGCCCGCGCGGGGATCAAGAAGTTACTCTGGGACGGAGAGAAAATCACCAACGACGAAGCCGCGAACGCCTACCTCAAGACCACCTACCGCAAAGGCTGGGAAATCCCCCGCGCCTAACCAGCTTACCCAGCCCATCCAGCTGGCGGCAAAGCAGCTCACTTCGTTCGGAATGAAGAATGAAGTGGGTTTCGCCCTAAGTGAGCCTGCGGCTCTAAGTGGGACATCGCCCCTTAGTCCCGCAGGGACATTTAGCCGTATAGCGGCACTTGGCCCCGTAGAGGCAATTCCCGCCGCCGCTACTGCCTACTCCCTACTGCCTACTGCCTTCTTTTCAGCTTCTCAGCTGGCGCGAAGCACTGTCAGGGCACTTGTCACCACAATGGGTTCTTCGTCCAATTCGGTACAAATCCTGTGTACTGCAGTAACGACGGAAAGTCAACAGCGAACCCATCTACCAAGGATTCCATCCTTTTTTTCCATGCCGAATGGAACTGTCGTGAAATGGAATCATGGGCGAGTATCCAGTTGAGCATGAGGGTAACAGTAAAGACCGAGGTGTTTATTTGCGCAACAGCACTCCAGTTCTTCCCCTGAAGAGTGACACGTGATGAGAGAAATTTCACGCGAAAGCGCAGAGGTTCGCATGAGGCCGCAAAGAATGAGGAGGGGCAACGCCTCCGTTGCCTCACTTCGTTCGGAGCGCGTCTCTCCCCATTCGTCGATTACATTCGATTGCAATCGATAGCTACCGATGACATGCGACAAACGATACGCGACCGCCGTACAGGACTGGCGAGACTGGAGGCTACTCCCCGTCTCCATCGTCCCCGCTTCTCAGCTGGAGGCTCTGCCGCCGCTACTGCCTATTGCCTACCCCCTATTGCCTTCTTAGCCTCTCAGCTTTTCAGCCGGCGGCGTCAGCCGCCTATCATTCTGCTCATGAGGATTACCAAAACGGATACATATCCGTTTTAGAGCCACCAAAACGGATAAGTATCCGTTTTGGTGTTGACGATGAGGGCATGGAAACGGTAGTATTCCGTCCATGAAAACAAGGGAAAAAGGCTATCCTCGGATTTACAGCACAGTACTGGAGGAACACCTCAGGGACTATCGGCAGATGGTGTTCGTCTCTGGTCCGCGGCAGGTGGGCAAAACCACGATTGCGGAATCGCTCGCATCCATCTACCTCAGTTGGGATGACGAGGATGTCCGGAAGGCCATTCAGTCCGGTCAGCGGACGCTGGCTGCCCGTTATGGGATTGACAAGGCGACGACGGGGCAACGTATCGTTGTCTTTGACGAGATCCACAAGTATTCGAGGTGGAAGCAGTTCCTGAAGGGATTCTACGACATCTATGGGAAGAGCTGTCGAATCGTAACCACCGGCTCCGCGCGCATGGACGTGTATAAGAAGGGCGGGGACAGTATGATGGGACGCTATTTCCCGTATCGCATGCATCCGTTCTCGGTAGCCGAGCTTCTCGACACCTCACTGCCGGACGAAAGGTTGATTCGGGAGCCGAGGAAACTCGCCGATGACGAATGGAACGCCCTTGTGCGGTTCGGCGGTTTCCCTGATCCGTTTGTCAACCGCGATCCTCGTTTCTCCCGCAGGTGGAATTCCCTCAGGTTTGAGCAGCTTACGAAGACGGATATGCGAGATTTGACGCGAATAGGCGAACTTGACCAGCTAGCCGCCCTTGCCGAAATACTCGCCGGGCGATCTGGAGAGCAGCTTGTGTATAAGAGCTTGGGATGCGATCTCGGTATCGATGAAAAGACCGTCAAGAAATGGATAAAGATCTTGCGGTATCTTTACTTCGGATTTGAAGTACGTCCTTGGTTCAAGAATGTTGAGAACTCGATCCGCAAGATGCCGAAATGGTATATGCGCGACTGGGCTAACGTCACCGATGCCGGAAAGCGCGCAGAAACGCTTGTCGCGTGTCATTTGTTAAAGGCGATTGAAGGATGGACAGACCTTGGCTATGGTGAATTCTCGTTAGGGTATCTGCGAGACAAATCGAGGCGTGATGTGGATTTCGTGGTCGTGCGAGACGGCGAACCGTGGTTCCTTGTCGAAGTGAAGAAAAGCGAGGAATCGCGATCGGACGCATTGGGTTTCTTCCAGCGACGGCTTGCCGCCAAGCATGCGTTCCAAGTCGTTCTTGACGCCGACTATGAAGATGTCGATTGCTTCGAAAACAATAACCCAGTCGTAGTTCCCGCACGGACTTTCTTGAGCCAGCTTTTCTGATGGTTTCGACACCTCCCGTAAGGTATGATGGACGTGATTCCGCTTGTGCTGCGGTTGTTGAATTCTGTCGCCACTACGCAGTTCAAGGAAGATCGTGCTTGTCGCGACCGCCGTACAGGTCCGGCGAGACTGGTAGCTAAACACCCGTCTCCATTGTCCCCGCTTCTCAGCCGGCGGCTTAGCCGCCCTTCATTCGTCACTCGTCATTCGTCACTCGTCATTGCCGCCTACGGCGGCTGCGGCTCTGCCGCGACGTCTTGAAGACGGCGGGACCTGCCGCCCACAATTCCTGTTTCTCTCGGTTGTACCGAACCACGAGCGGTTTCCGGTACGGGATGTCGCCCGTGATCGTGTGCCATGTACGACCTCCATCAAGCGATTCAAAGATGCCGCCATCCGCATCACCGCTCCAGGTGGTGACCGAACACCAGACTCTTGCCTCGTCGTCTGGATCGACCGCAATACCGGTTACCGTCCCAGGAATCAACGTCCCAGTCTCATGGAAATGTTTTCCAGAATCGTCACTGCGCCAGAGACGCGATCCACCCGCATAGATGGTTCCGGATGGAGTAATCTCGACATTGAAGATCCAATCATTCAGATTCGGCGTCTTCCACCAGGAGTTGCCTCCATCCTCCGAAACGTAAACACCAGCCCCCTCCCCGCAGGCACCCCAAACAATCCGTCGGGTATCGGTCGGATCGATCGCAAGGCCGTAGAACATTCGCAGGGATTTCGGCTGGTTTGCCAGTCGGGCAAACGTCTTCCCGCCATCGCTGGATTTGAAAATTCCACCTCCGGCGTTCCCCTTTTCCGGATCACCATCGATTCCGAGATAAAGGATGTCGGGACATTTCGGGTCAACAGCCAATGCGCGTCCGTGTCCCTCGCCCCACATGGTGTTCGCATGAGTCCGGTATTCTGGCAGACCTTTCGCCTCCGTAAAGTTCTTTCCTCCGTCTTCCGAGACGATCACTTTCACTGGGAAATCATGACCGTGCGCCCACGGCGAGAGAGTGCAGATGATCCGCGTGGCACCATTCTCCAGTCGCTGGGGAAGAACCCGCCAATGGTGTCCGCTCAACCCCGGCTTCCATCGAATAGGGAAGAGCGCCTTCCAGCGTTTCCCGTCATCCTCCGAAACCAGCGTTCCCTCATCCATCGCTGCCCCGTAAACCTTTCCATCCAGAAAGCGGATGTCGTGGAAACAGGTAATGTCTGCACCGTTGCACCGTTCCTGCCACGTCTTCCCTCCGTCGGATGAGAAGCAGGGATTCCAGTTAGCAGCCAGATGCAGACGATCCGGACTGGCTGGGCTGATCGTGAGATTCGAGAGTCCGGTGATGGTTCCCGTGGCACCATTTCCGGGAAGGGTTGGATTTGCGGGACGTTCCGCCGTAAAGCGCGATGTCTTCTCCCATGTCTTCCCGTTGTCACGCGTGGTGGCAACATAGCCGCGAAAGCCCTCTGTGGTGATCACATGAACAGTTCCAGGGCTTTTCGGATCCGGCGCTATGTCACGAACCCCCAACCGCCCGTCAAGCGTTAGGTTGAGGGAGTGCCATGTCGTCCCGTCATCCTCTGAGACAAAGACACCACTCCTGCCGAACGCGCCGTACCAGCGTTTCGGAGCCAGCGGTCCCGCCCATGCGACGCAAGTCGCTCCCTGGGGTGCTTCGCGCACGTGCTGCCAACTTCGCCCTGCATCGGTAGAACGGAAGAGCCCGTAACGCTCCTGACAGATCAAGACGACTCGTGGATCAGCGCCGGAAACTGCGATTGTCCGGATTGGTCCATTCGCGGATGGAATCCGCGGCTGACGTGACACCGCGAAGGCGCGAGTGATCGATTTCGTATTTGCATCAGGACTGACTATCCATCCCTCGGCATCCAGCCCGTCCCACTCCCCGATCATCCGTATTGTACCGGAACCGGTCGCGACACATTGGTCGATGGCAATCTCGCCCTTGTACCCTTTGCCGTTGGTTCGGATGACCAGATGGATCATGTTGATCTGCTTCGGATTGTGGTACGCGTTCATCGGGAAGGTGAGTTCCGTCCACTCACCCGGCTTGAGGGGAACCATGCCACCCTCTTTCCAGACCCATCCCCCGCTTTGCAGGACGATCGTCGCCGCAATTCCCTTTGGAGCGGATGCAGGAAGAAAAAGCCGTGTGGAGACGGAAGTGAAGCGACTCCAATCCTCCCCCTCTTGCGAAAGGAACTTCTGGATCCGAATGTAGTTTGCCCAATCCATCTCGTTCGCAGCGACCGTGATCACTCCGTAACCAGCTCCCGAGAAAGGTTCGGGACGCTCGCCCGGCTCCGGCTGGCGACTGGAGAGGTAGTCAAGAATTTCCCAAGTCCGTCCGCCGTCCCGCGTCTTCACCGCTCTTCCGCTTCCCCCGCCCGCATAAGCAATCCGGTCGTCTTGAGGATCCACGGCAATCGCATGAACCGATCCTCCGCGTTTGGCGCAAACATCATAGGCAGATCGCATCGTCTCACGGCAAACCGTCCACGAGTCCGCGCCGTTGAACGAGGCACACACGCCATTCTCCGTCAGGGCATAGACAGTCTGGGAACGCGACGGAGCGACCGCAAGGGAATAGACGACATAATTGCCGAGTCCCCGATTGACGAACGACCAGATCTTCCCTGCATCGACAGTTTTCCAAATCCCGTTGACATCCCCTCCCATGTAGAAGACATCGGGATTGGCGGGATCGGCCGCCGAACTCCAAAACCATCCTCCGCCGCCCCAACCGCACCACGTCCAATGGACATCCGTTTCCGCGATACCATCCAAACAACAAACCGAAAGTAAAACCGCAACCATCCGCTTCATCATAACAACTCCTCTATTCTCGTCATTCGTCACTCTTCACTCGTCACTGCCACCTTTGGCGGCTTGCTTCTCAGCTGGCGACCTTGCCGCCCTTACATTCGTCACTCGTCATTCGTCACTCGTCATTGCCGCCTTCAGCGGCTCGCTTCTCAGCTTCCCCACTTAACCAGCCTAACACGCTTAACCAGCCTAACCAGCTGGCGCGAAGCGCCCCGCTGGCGGCTTCACCGCCTTCATTTTTCTCTCTTCATTTTTCGTTACGGCTTTGCCGCCCTCGTAGTCAATCCACTCTCCCACCAACTCACCTTCTCGATCATATTTAGAGCGTTCCTTTCTCACACCCTTTTGAATTTCATCGAGAGTCCTGAAAAACTTACCTTCGACTTCATATACCCCGAAGGCAAAACGGGGACGCACCCGAACGATCTTGTTTGTCGCGAAACCTTCGGGGAAAACCCAAAAGCGTCGGTCAAGAGATAGGAGATGTTCCCACTGCCGATCAGGCTTCAGGAAATTCAATATGGGTTTAGTCGAATAGGACGATGGCTCTTTCTGTTTCACCACAAGTATTTTTCCCGCCTCTGTCATGAAATCCAGTTCTAGGCTATCATAATCCTGATACTGGGCTTGGAAAACGAATGGCCAAGGAGAATTGTTCACAAGGACAATTTTATAATCGACTTTTACCGCAGGTCGATAGTCTTCCAACGATTCAGGTAAGGATGGATCTTGAATTGCGGGTATCAGTCGAACAGATACCTTATGCCCAGATTTCATCGAAGGATCAGTTATCGGGAGAATGACACCATCTGCCGGTGAACAATATTGATATCCCATAATGCCATCTTCTGATAAAGAATATCTCTTCTCGATAGCCGACACTGACGTGTCATCATCCAGTTCATCTAACAACGTTATGGCAGACACGACATGATTCGATCTCGCCGAACCATCTGCTGTCATGGGAATGGTACCGCCCATATCCTGTGCCACAACAGAAAATACCGTCAAACCGATCACGCCAATCATCCGAGTCACGATATCAATCATCGATTCCCTCTCCATACGGTGAACACATCCTCCTGTGGTTTTTATTTTACCTTCCTCCTCTTTTCAGGTCAATCAAAAGCGCAATTTCTTGTCCGTGTGAAAAAGCGGCGCCGGATAGATTACTTGCCTGACCCAATTCTTCTCCGTTCCTTTATTCTATAAAAGGCAAGCAACATTTTCTGAAACGAATACGACTTTTCCTGGATCGGATTCTCCCATGACATCCAATACCTGCAAAACGATGACACTTCACACTTGGAAACAACAAATTCCCTTTCCCTAAAATTCCGATCTTCACCATTTCCCATATCTTGACACCTGTGAATATCGGCAGCCTGACAGGAAATGACTGAAAATGAATCCGAGTTATAACCGTCAGCGATGTCCACCGTTTTCATGACGGTAACGATGTCGCCCGGATGAAGTAGCGGAGAAATACAGTCGATAACAACATACCGAATCCCGTCAGATTCTTGTCGATCCTGAATCTCGGCATTCACTTCCGAATCTAGCCGGAGAAAATTTTCCTGCAAGCACAACAGAAAATGATCGTTTTGTTTCGGCATCAAGACCTTCTCGCACTCTTCGACACTCGCCCCCGGATAACCGAAGTCCGTCAGGCGGGTACGGTACTGTCCCCATTGTGGCTGTCCTTTTAAAATCCATTCCTCGTATGTCAGGGCGATATTGAGTTTGTCGGCTGCAAAGAAAAGTACGAATGTCATGGCGGAAACGCAAAGAACAGAAGCGCATGGCGGTTTCCGTTCCCAAATCCACAACACGGCAGTACATGCGACAGCGACAAAAAACCACGGATAATACTGGGTTATCCCGGGACCATGATTTCCGGGATAACGAAGAAGGATTTCCAAGGCTATTCTAGCCAGCGCAAGCGCCGGGAACAAAGCCAGCGCACCTTTCAAAAACCGTTCTATCAAAGACTTCATTCACACCTCACTTTCTTAAGTTATCCATCCACATAATCTCGATTACCCATATCGAAAAATCCTCTCGCAGAATTCTGATGATGCGCTCCTTTTGTTGTTTTTCGTTCAAAGATTCCCATTATGATATTGAGCAAAACTGCTCCTGTCGCGACAAGAACTATTGATGCTGTATTCATATACCGATTACCGCGACTCTCTGATAAATCATCAGAATAAAGCTAAGGATGGATATCATCGCACCTGTTGAACTTAATGAAGCAAGAAGGAAAAGTAATCCTCGCCGCTCATTGCCGTCCTTTACCATAATCAAACGGATTCCCAGTAAACAATAAGCAACGCCCAAAATCAGCACACCTCCGTTACAGATAAAAACGCCGGTTGGCAAATCCTCTTCCAGATGAGAAGACATGAGAGCGCGGCATAGAATACAGATGAATATTTTTATGCCCTCACAACATAACAGCATAACGACACCAACAACCCATTTTTTCATTAGAAACAATCCTTTCCGTTATATGTGAGTTTCATGCGAACTCTCCGACGAAGTCTGGCATACCTCTACGAATCCACATAATCCTCACAATGGTTTCCAGTTTTCTTGTACAGTTTCTCTAAAAGTACCCTGTTCTTTATCAAGACCATTCTCCTCTTACGTCATTCGGTACGAACTCCCAAGGATTCGCGCCGTCGCGCCACACGACAAGATCGGGACAAAAGTGTTTTGCATCTTCAAAGCTGATCGAAAACAGGAACCTCGGCGCAAGGTTCAGCCGGTAGTCAACATACCAGCATACGCAGTTTGCCAGTACTGCAAAAGAAACAATCGCGAGTGAGAGCACAATGCGCTTGGTGTTCATTCCGTCACCCCGCTGTAGCCGGACGGATCGGAATTGCTGACAAGGTATGCGTATCCATCTTTCAGGAGCTCCGCACACCGCGTGTAGAACTCACCGTTCTTTGATCGGTTGATCGTCATGTCCAGCGTTCGTTTCATAGACACCGCCATTATAACAAAATCCCCTCAATTTCCGAAAGCGTCAAGAACCGCATACGACAAATGTCACTGTTAATATGTTATACATGAAATACTCGATGATAAGTTGCACCTTATAGCCGAATTGCCCTCGTCTGAAAGCCCCGATATTACACAAAGCCCACCCGGTAACCATCGTTTCAAACAATGCGAATAGAACCGCCGTTGTCATCAAAAAACTTCCGACTTCTGCGAAAGAAATTTTCTTTGAAGTCAGAATACCACGTACCGTTGTCATGATAAGTGTTCCGATTATAAATCCCCACCAGGTCTTCACGAATTCTTTAAACAACTCTTTCACTTGGTATGTAATTTCTTCACCCCCTTTAAATTCAGTTTTGAATTTTGCGTGCGCTTTCAACATGCGTAAGATAGGAAATGATGACAAGATGAAAACTGCAAAGCAACTAATCAGAGGGATAAAACTGTGGTGACGATGTAAGCTAAGCCAAACAATTACGCACGCTTCAATAATCGGTATCACATTCAGACAACGAATCATCCCATTCCCCTTAACTCTTTGGGAAAAGCAAAAGATTGCCCCAGCACCCACCGAAGAGGATTGCGAAAAACGTTGCCATGCAACCAAAAACCAATACTCTACAGATCTCTTTCATTGTCAACAGCCCATCCTTTCCCGAATTTGATAATTTGTCCTTCTTCAAGAAAATCATTGCGGATCAGATGAAATACGTTGTATAGGATTTTCCCCATACTCGCCAACCCAGTATTCGATTGAAACCCTCCATACGCCGTTGCTCGGAGGAACTGGGATTGTAAAGTTATAACTTCCACCGCCAGGAATCTCGACAACATCTCTTCCAGTCGCACACCTCCATATATCCACACGACGGTTCCATTTCCCGTTTTGAAAAACTTCGATTTCATACCCGAAACCGTCATCGCAAACTTGCCAGACATTCACCGATGAACCAGATTTGTTACCAACAACAAATGTCGCATTTGTCTCCAGTATCCCCACAGCCGGTCCATGCTTCACCCTGTTAATTGTAACCCCACCCATTGGGCAACAACCGATAAAAACGGCTAAACAACAGAACAGCAGAAAAAAAGGAATAACGGTTTGTATCGTAATACTAGTTTTCTTCATTGTTTCAACTCCTCATTTGATTTCGACTTGAACCCCATGTGTCCTGTACCACCCCGTATGTACATCGTTAGCCATTTGTGCACCGACATCCTCAGTCTCTTTAATACTCTCGTCATACAGACGGCGGATTCCAATTTTGTCAGCCCCCGTCAGTTTTCTATCCCTGAATTGTTGCCATTTTCGTGTAAGCATCCTAGTTTTTCCGCTCTCTTCCCTTCAGGTGAATCTCATTCACAAAATCTTCCGCCTGATCCTTGTTCCAGAATTCCTCACCTTTGAGCATGAAACGGATATTCTCGGCAGTGATGTCGGGAGCGTCCGTTTTTGAGAAGTGTAGTTTTCTTGCGTCCGGTCCATCCTCTATCCACTTCGGGAAGAGATCGGAGAAATTTTTTTCGGAATTGATCAGTTCATGTGCCAGGTGGATGATTGTCTTCTCCGGTTTCCCCAACGAAACAGCCCCGTAGAAACGGATTCCCGACAGCTCTTCCCTTGACGGCGGCGGCATATCGAAGGAAATGCTGTTTGGGGTTGCCGCGTAAACACCGAAAGGTCCCCACTGTTTATCCATGAAGTCCGGATGACTCCAGCGGTCAAGATCGACGAAATAATTTCCGCCGCCGAAGAAGATCGGGTACGCGCAATATGATTGCCGGAAGTCCGCATGTGAATTCAGGAACAAATAAAGCCGGGTCTCCTTCGCCCTGTGACGGAAACCGGACGGGAGATTGGTACAGACATACCATCCGTCCTGAAAATACGGCTCTCTGGGAGACTTGATTGTTGGCGGGGAGTTCGTGAGGCTGTCCACATTTCCGCCGCCGGTCTCTTCTTTGGGAAGGGAAAAGTCCGACAAAAGGCGGAAATAGACCCGCGACTGGATTCCGTTCGGGTTTAGCAGGGTGTACATTCTCCCATAGACAATCGTGTACAGGAAAAGCAACCCGTCGTTGCCGTCTCCCAGAAATATCGACCTGTCCGTAAAGCACCCCTTTGAAAGCGCAGGAATGCGGATCATTTTCTCAGCCCCGTTTTCCTTGGCGAACAGCCGCGCGGAAATGTCGGGGGAAAGCTCCAAATACAGTTTCCCACAATTTTCCAAAGGGGGCGGCAACTTCCCGTGGATCGCATAGCTTTCCCAGAC
Source organism: Kiritimatiellia bacterium (assembly GCA_017544725.1). Lineage (GTDB taxonomy): Bacteria > Verrucomicrobiota > Kiritimatiellia > RFP12 > UBA1067 > RGIG8368. The sequence goes on along the minus strand of JAFYDR010000257.1, from coordinate 2,804 downwards.
CCCGATCCTTTTTTGCGCGGCTGCCTCCACGAGCTGGTCGAACTCCGCCTTTTCTCTGGAGTCCCCTGCAAGCCTTCCGTAACACCATTGCTGACGAAGCCCCTTAAAATCAGAAATCACCTCAGCAACGATGTCATTTGTCGTTTGCGGACGCGCAGATGAGACACGTGCGATCATTAGCAACGAGAACAAAGAGACAGCGCACTTTTGAATAAAACCCATACTGAAAATATGTACACTCATAAACACACGAATATGACCTCGCTCTGTACTCATCAAGTTGCCATTCTTCGCGCTCTTCGGCTTCGTCAGATGTCCGTTCCTTCTCATGTGAATTCCATTATACTTCGCCACTATCATGCGGTCAATCAAAAGCGATCAGAAGCATTTGGGCGGACGTATCTGTGTATTTCACCGTCGTCTTTTGAAAAAGAAAACAACAGAAACAACTTAAATAACAACTTACCTTTAGAGCGCGGGCTAACTCGCCCACACACAGGAATGTTCATGGGAATAACTTGGAAGACTGCCGCATCTCGTCATTCGTCACTCGTCACTACTTCGCGCAGCGAAGTTGTTGTTTTCTTTTTCAAGCGATAGCTGAACTGGTGGCGAAAAACGCAGATGTGCCCGATAAGACATGAGATACGCCGAAAACGCGCTTCCATAACCGACGGGATATGATATATTGTTCGGCGTTGCAAGTGAAAGCGACACGGAGAAAGGATTGACGGTGAAAGCGAAAGAACGAACCAAGGGCGGTAATCCATGCAGGGGGCAGTGGATGATTCGTGGTACTATCTTGCATCTAAACAAGGGTAAATAGGGATAAACAAGGAAAACTGGCTTGAATACAAAAAAGCGGGGAACCCTTGATTTTATTGGGTTCCCCGCGTTTCAGGCTGGCGCCGCCAGAGGGATTCGGACCCCCGACCCGCGGATTAGAAATCCGCTGCTCTATCCAGCTGAGCTACGGCGGCTAAATTCTGCAACTATTCCCATTCGATCGTGGCGGGCGGCTTCGAGCTGATGTCATAGACCACGCGGTTGATTCCCGGAACCTCGTTGATGATGCGGTCGGAAATCGTGGCGAGCGTTTCGTACGGGACACGTGTCCAGTCCGCCGTCATCGCATCGACGCTATCCACGCAACGAATGGCGCACACATTTTCGTACGTGCGCTTGTCGCCCATCACCCCAACCGTTTTGATGGGGAGAAGAACCGCGAAGCACTGCCAAATCTGCTTGTAGGTCGGAAGCTTACGCATCTCTTCCTTCACACGCAGATCCGCTTCCTGCAACAGCTTGATACGGTCTTCCGTCACCTCACCCAAAATGCGGACGCCCAGTCCAGGTCCGGGGAACGGCTGGCGATCGAGCAAGACCTGGTCGATTCCCAAAACGCGCCCGACCTGGCGAACCTCGTCCTTGAAGAGTTCACGCAGAGGCTCGACCAACTCGAACTTCAGGTCTTCGGGAAGCCCGCCGACGTTGTGATGACTCTTAATGTTGTCGCCCGGTCCCTTGACCGCCGCCAAACTTTCGATCACGTCCGGATAAATCGTCCCCTGCCCCAAGAACTTCGCGTTCCGGAATTTGCGCGCCTCTTCGGAGAAGACATCCACGAACAGCTTGCCGATAATCTTGCGTTTCTCTTCCGGATCCACGACTCCCTTAAGCGCGTCGTAGAACCGCTGGCGCGCATTGACCACCGTCAAATCCATCTGCAGGCGACTCTTGAAGTTGTGCTCGACCTGCTCTTCCTCGTGCCAACGGAGCAATCCGTTGTCCACGAAAATGCAGTGCAACCGATTCCCGATCGCCTTGTGGAGGAGCACCGCGACAACGGACGAATCCACGCCGCCGCTCAATCCGAGCAGGACTTCCTCATCTCCGATTTGATTCTTCAGCTTCTCGACTGTCGATTCAACCCAATCCTCCAACTTCCAGTCAGGGGAACATTTGCAGACGGGGAAGAGGAAGTTGTGCAGAATCTCATATCCGAAATGGGTGTGCGAAAATTCGGGATGGAACTGGAACCCGTAGTAGCCCTTCGCTTCGTTGCGGAAGGCGACGATGGGACAGGAGAGGGAACGTGCGGATGCCTTGAAGCCCTCCGGCATCTTGTCCACCAGATCGCCGTGACTCATCCAAACGTCGAATTCGGTCGGGATCGTCTTGAAGAGGCGGTTGCCGTCCATGATCGCAATCCGGACATGACCGTATTCGCGCTTCTCACCCGGAATCACCTTGCCTCCGAGCATCTGGGTCATCAGCTGCATCCCGTAGCAGATTCCAAGAACCGGAACGCCCATCTGGAAGAGAGCGGGATCGCACTTCGGGGAATTGGGATCAAACACGCTGTTCGGTCCGCCGGAAAGAATCACACCAGAAGGTTTCCTCGCCGCCAATTCAGCCGCGGTCGTCGTGTAGGGAAGAATCTCCGAATAAACCTGCTGCTCACGCACGCGCCGCGCGATCAACTGCGTATATTGCGAGCCAAAATCCAAAATCGCAACCCAACTTTTCTGTTGCATTCACATCCCTCTCTTTCCTTGCCGACACTCGTCTAGAGCTTACCTCAAACCACACTCCAGTTGTCGAACTGTTTGAGAAAGCCGTAGTATAGCACCTTGCGTCAAAAATGAAAAGGGGGAAATTGCGGATGGGACGGCAAAGGGGGCATCTGTGTAATTCACCCATCTCATGTGTACGAGAGGATTTTGGAAACAACTAGAACAACCTGAATACAACAACTGAAAGAGGTGCGCGGACCAACCGGTCCGCGCATCGCCTCTCCTTTG
>JAFYDR010000016.1 GCA_017544725.1 Kiritimatiellia bacterium | reverse complement strand
GTAACTTGCCGCTATGGAGAGCCGCAGTGTGCTACGCGGGCGAGTTAGCCCGCGCTCTAAAGACAAGTTGTTTCTGTTGTTTTCATTTTCAAAAGGCGACGGTGAGAAGAAGGCAGTAGGCAATAGGGAGTAGGCAGTAACGGCGGTGGGCGCTTCGCGACAGCGTGTAAAGCGGAGACAATGGAGACGATGGGGACAGTAGGGACGGTGTCTAACCGCCAGCCTCGCTAGTCCTGCCAGTCCAATGCGACATGTCGCGTGTCGTTTGTCGCATGTCATCGGTAGCTGTCGAATGCAATCGAATGGGAGGGACGCGCTCCGTCGCGTCCGTTGCGTAACGACAATGCCTTCGTCGTCGAAATCGAAAGTTATTCCCAGTAATATTCACGCACAGGGTGCGAGTGGGGGCGCTTACTCAGACTAACACATATTATGTAAATTATATTTCATAAATTATGATTCATAAATTATGAAATTGCTATTGAGCAATACCCCAAAGTGTGTTACACTTATCGCATGAAACAGCGAAATCCATTTGTCATATACGGTTACGAGGGACCGAAAAACTTTTGCGACAGAGAAGTCGAAACTGAAAAGCTGAACGCAGCGATTGAGAATGGGCGAAACGTCACACTTCTTTCGGAGCGACGTATCGGCAAGACCGGACTCATCAAACACTTTTTCGAGCGACTTCGGAAGGATGGGCAACGAACGACGGTTTATGTCGATATTTTCGCGACCGCCAGTCTCTTTGAGTTAACGAGCCAGTTTGCGTCAGCGGTAATCGGATCGATGGATTCTCGGTTGGACAAGGCAATTCTCGCAGCCACACGCTTTTTTAAGAGCTTCAGACCAGAGATTTCTGTCGATGCGGTAACCGGGACACCGTCTTTTTCAATCGGGCTCCAGCGTCACCATGTCAAGGCAACGTTGAAAGAGTGTTTTGAGTACCTTGAAGGACGCGGTGAGTGTGTGGTGGCGATTGACGAGTTTCAGCAGATCGGAACATACGCGGAATCGGGAACGGAGGCACTGCTGCGCTCCTACATACAGTTCCTGCCAAAAACGCGCTTCATTTTTGCCGGTTCACGACACCACATGATGACAGAGATGTTTTCATCTGCCAAGCGACCTTTCTACAATTCTACGCAGACGATTCCTCTTGATCGGATCGATCGGGATGTCTATTATGGTTTTGCGGCTAAACGGATGCCTAGAACGAGTGGATTCACTCGCAAGACCTTCGATCAGATTTACTCGATGTTCGACGGAATTACATGGTATATTCAAGCTATGCTGAACAGGTTGTTTGAACGGGAATCTGCTTTGGATGGAGATGTCAATGCGGTGGTGGATGAACTTCTGCAGGAAAAGAGCTGGGAGTATGCGGCGCTACTCAAAACCCTTCCATCCGGCTCCGTGCGTTTGTTAAAGGCAGTTGCCCATGAGGGCAAAGCACGTGCGGTTACGAGTGGAAAGTTTATTACGTCACATTCACTTCAAGGGGCGTCAAGCGTCCAAATTGCTCTGAAACGACTACTGGAGGACGAATTCCTGTACGAAACGGAAGATGGGTATGTGGTCTATGACAGGCTCTTTGGCCTTTGGTTGGCACGACTGCCGTAAATGGTGGGGCGGCAAAGCCGCCCAGCGGGATAAGCGTGTTAAGCTGAGATACCTCACGCAGTGACGAGTGAAGAGCGACAGGCGGCAAAGCCGCCAGCTGAGAAGCGGGGAAACTGAGAAGAAGGCAATAGGGAGTAGGCAGTAGCGGCGGGGGTACTTCGCACCAGCGCACAAAGCGGGGACAATGGAGACGATGGGGACGGGGGGGCTAACCGCCAGCCTCGCTAGTCCAGCCAGTCCAATGTAGCGTGTCGCGTGTCGTTTGTCGCATGTCATCGGTAGCTATCGAATGCAATCGAATGGGAGGGACGCGCTCCGTCGCGTCAGTTACATAACGACAATGCCCCGCCGTCGAAATCGAAAGTTATTCCCAGTAATATTCACGTGCGGGGCGCGGGCGAAGCGCTTGCTCAGACTAACACGTATTCGGGCGCGAGCAAGTTGGTCCGCGCTCTAAAGACAAGTTGTTTCTGTTGTTTTCTGTTTCAAACTGGTGGCTAAAAACGCAGATACACCCAATTGAAAGCAGTCGAAGACTGCGATTTAACCATTTCATTTTTAAGGCGACTGCGCCGATCTATCAGAATTTGATACGGAGGCCGGCGCCGCCGAGCGTCCAGTCGTTGTGGGCACAACGGTAGGTGCTGGCACCGTTGGTAGTGCGTGCATCATGTCCCACGATCTCGTATTGTTCCACGAAGGTGAAGAGCGTGATGTACTGATTGAACTTCCAGCCTAGCTCCAGCCTCGCCGTGGCAGACGAGACACCGCCGTTACCCCAGTCATCATCGCATCGGTTGTGTCCCAAGACACGCTTCAGGTTGCGTCCGTTGCCGCCTTCTACGAAGACGCTCGGTGTTACGTACAACCCTTTCCAAAGCTCGATCCGTTTTCGGACACCGCTCTTGAAATACATCCAGTCGTTCGGGTGGAAGGTGCGTCGAATCCGGTAGAAGGGAACGAGGTACGGGTTCTCCAACGACTGGTCGATCTGCCACCACCAGGAGGTGAACTCGGAACGTTCGTAGTCGGCACGGAAACCGCGATAGATCGTCCAGGATCGCGTGATGTCGGTGTTCAACTTCCAGTCGTCGGCGAGCTTGAGTCCATAGTCCCATGTGGGACCAAACTCCCAATGGTAGATCGCATGTTGATGCACGTCGCTTCGCCGATCCGTCAACGAACTCACGTCCCAGTTGCGGACACCGAAACGTCCGAATGTCTCGGTGTCGTATCCGGCACGCAGGCTTGTGATCTGCATCGGACGGTCTTCCACCAGTTTTCCCAATGAGACATAGGTGGATCGGATTTCAGGTGCCACCTCGACGAAAAACGGCGAGATCATCGAGGCGGCCAGCATGGCGATTACAGGTTGCACGCGTCTAGAGAAACCTTGTGGACTTTCAAATCGTGTTCGTACAATCCCTGTGGGTTGGGAATCTCACCACGGAGGATTTTCGCCAGTTCGGCGAGTTGTCCCGCGTAACGGTCTTTCGGCATGGGGAAAGTGATGCGGTTGAGTCCCGCCTTGTAACCTCCCTTGGCCGTCTTGAGGAAGAGCTTCACCTCCAGCTTGTTCACACGCGCCAACCCTTCGTTCAGTCCGGTCGTGTGCTTCACCGTACGGAAGTCCTCGATCGGCTCGATCTCGATGGTGCCGTTCGTACCGTCGATTCGGATGTGGCGGCAGGGCTGCGTTCCCTTGGAACAGACTCGGAAGGTCGCGATACAACGCGGATATTCCATAATCGTCAGGGTATGCGTCAACGCCTTCTCCGGATCGCCCGGCGCAGGCTTGATAATCGAATAGGTCTTGTCCGGCATTCGGTCGTCGAAGATTGGCATCGCCCACTCGATCGCGTGGCACGCGAGCAGGTAGGCAGTGCCACCCGGATAGTGCGAGGCATATTCTGGATACTTGGCGCCGCCGTAAGAGTGGTTGAGGTCTGCATCAATCGCGAAAACCTCGCCGATCACGCCGTCGTGCGCCAACTGCACCGCCTTGTTGATCGCCTCGTTGGCGCGGAACATATATCCGATCTGCAACGGGATGTTCCGCGCACGGCAGATGTCGCTCATCTTGCGGAATCCTGCGGGATCCGAGCCAAGCGGCTTGTCCATGTGCATCGGGTAACCCGCTTCGGCAATTTTGGTCGAAACCTCTACCAGTTCGGAGTTCGCGACCTCCACCACGATCAGGTCGGGCTTGATTTCCTTCAGCACCTTGTCGCCGTCCAACTTCGGCCACTTCGCATAGGCTTTGGGATTCGGCTCCTGCATGCGCATCGACTTCGAGGCGCTGTCATCGACCCAGCCGACAACCTCGTAGTCATTAGTGAGCCGAAGCAGGGCGTCGAACTTGCCACGCGCATGGTTATGCACGATTCCCCAGAGGACGACACGCTGTTTCTGCCGTCCGTTGGGCTTCCATTGGGGAGGTCGTTTCTCCCCGGCGGCGGCAGCTTCCGCAACCGCCGTCATCGCCGCCAAGAACGCCATCGCAGCGCAATAGATCAAACTCTTCATCATTCGATTTCCTTTCCGCAGGACGGTTACGCCTCGAAGGGATTCCACCCATCGCGGTACTTCTTGGTGACATGAGTGTTGATCTCGGTGTTGTTTGTGACGTGCGACCCGTCCCACTGCAAGACGGAGCCTTTGCCGGCGAGTGCGGCGAGGTTGCCGAGGCACACCGTCTTGGCAAGCGGCACACCGTAGTGGAAGTTGTCATTCGCCTCACGGCGTTCGCGGATCGCCGTGAAGAATTCGCGCACATGCGGCAACGTGTTCCGCCGATAGTTGAAGTCCTTCTGCCGGTCGATGCGCGGGTGGCACCAGCCTGCCGCACTTGGCAGGAAACGGTATCCGCCGTGGTGGGTGAACCAGAGATTCGCCTTGGTACCGACAAAGAGCGTGCCGTTGGTGTGGAAGGGATCCTTCTCGCTGAAGCCCCACTTCTTCTCCTCCGCCAACACACGAGGCGGCAGGTTGAGCCACTCGCGCTTGTGCGGCATACCGAACTTGTTGACGTACTCCTTCTTGTAGGGCACACCATCCTTGAGCCCGTCCCACCAGTGTAGCGAGAGGTCACCGTGTTCACTGGTCGCCGGGAAGTGGAACTCGAAGACATCGCGGTAGGCCCACGCACCCTTCAACGCAAAATTGGCCTCGTGGCAGGTAATGCGGTCCGGGTCTTTCAAGCCGAGCGCCCAGAACGCGACATCCATGATGTGCATTCCAAGATTGCCGATCGAGCCGTTGCCGTATCCTATCCAGCTGTGCCAGCCGTGCGGGTGCATCCCGTCCTGATCCGCACTTTCGGGATAGAAGTCGCATACGGGCGAACCGCCGCACCAGGTGTCCCAGTCCATCCCTTTCGGCGGATTGGCTGCCGCCGGACGTGCGAAAATCGAGTTGCAGCGGTCATCATAGCACCATACCTCCTTGACCTCGCCGAGTGCCCCCTCGCGGATACGGTCCACGCAGTACTTCATCGACGGGAAGGTATGTCCGTATGTGCCGACCTGCGTGACGATCCCCGGACGCTTGCGCGTCTCTGCCAGCAAAAGATCACCCTCGGCAGCCGTCAAGACGAGCGGCTTGTCGAGATAGACGTGGATGCCGCGACGGATCGCCATCACCGCCGGCAGAACGTGCTGGTGGTTGGGTGTCTCAATTACCACGGCATCGAGTTGGTCACCGACCTTCTCGAACATCTCTTGATAGGAGGAGAACTTTTGGACACCCGCATAGTTCGCCGAGCATTTCGCATCCTTCAGCGAGGCAACTTCCTTGTCCATTCTCGCAAACTGCACGGGATCGGGATCCACGATCGCAATTAGCTTCTCCAGCAACACGGCATTGATTACCGTACGTGCCTGAATCCCACAGCCGATCAATGCGACACGGAGTTTCGCTCCTTTTTCAATCTGCCGGATACGAGTCTGCCCGAATCCCGTACCACCAATGTGAAATGCCGGAAGCGCAGTTGCCGCCACCAAGCCCTTCAAAACCGATCTTTTCGTCACGTTCATTTTCGTTTGCGTCCTTTCTCGTGAATTCTGTTGTTTGTCAACACCGTTCGCTCATTCCCCCAGTGCATAGCGCATTCGCGCCTCCACCTCGTCCTGCATCCCCTTGCTGAGTTGCACATCCGTAACGGGCCAACGTCCGTCCTTCTGTTTCTTCGAGGTGCGTGTGAGCATGTTGGGGAAGATGCCCCTCTTGTGGAAGACATAGATGTTCCAGCCTCGCATATTCGGTGCGGGAAGCGTGTTGTCAAGGTTGCGGAGGTACATGAACTTTGCGAAGAGTTCATCAGCCAACGGATCGCCCGCCTCCAGTGCCTTCCAGATCTTTGCGATCAAGTCCGCGTACATCGGTCGTTGCGTGATGACACCTCGCGTTCCGATGCGACGGTACTGATAGAGCCAGTCGCGTCCGCCCCATCCCGTGAAGACGGTCTTGACCACTGGTTGTGCGGCGACGAGTTTCGCCATCCGTTCATTCACCGCATGTTCCGACCCCTCCACCTTGTACCAGCCGTAGGTCTGCGGATAACGTTTGGCCAGCTCGATCAACAGCTTGGTCGAAGGGATCGGTGAACTTCCGTTGTAGGTCTGGATGATCACCGGATGTTTCGCTTCGGCGGCAATCGCCGTGTAGTGGCGTTCGTGGTCCGCATCGTTTTTCGAGTCGTTCGCCATGCGAATCAGCATCGCCATCTGTAGCTTGGGGTGCTTCGCGGCAATTTCCTCTGCCTGCCTTACGCGACGTAACGTGTCAGCCGTGTTGGTTCCGGGACAGCAGGGCGTGAACCAGATGCCACTTCCATCCAGCGTGTCGGCCATCGTCTCCCAGCCACGACGCTCCTCTTCCGGCGAAAGCAATCGGAGAGCGTCATCTGCCGCAGGCCAGATGATGCCGTTCACACCGCAATCCGCGACGAATTTCGTCTCCTTGGCGAGCGTCGGGTAGTCCACCGCCCCCGTCTCCGTGTACGGGGTACACAACAACGGGAAAGGACCGCCGATCTGTGCAGCGGCGAGAAGAATACAAATGTTCATGCGATCTCCCATCCTTTGCGGTACGCCTGTTTCGCGTGTTCGTTGGCGACACCATTGTCGGTCTTTGTTCCGTCGAATGCATACGTTCCTTTGCCTGCGAATGCGAGCATGTTCGCGAGCATCAACGTCTTCGCCAGCGGAATCGAGAAGTCCAGCCCCGTGTTGATCGCTCCGGGCTTCCCGCGCACAGCGGAGAGGAACTCCGCCACGATTTTGGTCTCTTCTACGGAAAGTGTCTTGTCGTTCGGCACCGGGATGTCTGCGATCTTCCCTCCTTCTGGGAAGAACCGGAGCGTGCGGTGGAACTCCTCGTAAATCATTCCCTTCGTACCGACGAATACGGTTCCGAACGCGGGAATCGGTTTCTTCACGCCCCACTTCTTCTCCAGCTCCACCAGCTCTGGCGGGAAGTTGGTGTGCTCGCGCTTATAGACGCGGTTGTACCAACCAGTCATGAACTTCGAGCTGATATCAACACCGTCCGCCACGCCGTCGTTCCAGTGAAGGACGATCTCTCCCCATCCATCACGCGCTGGAATCGTGAAGTCCATCGTGCCGCGTGCGTTCCACGCGCCCGGACAGCCCCACTTCACATCGCGCACCACGATCTTCTTCGGTGTCACTTTCCACATGTCCATCGTTTGGTACGGTGCGTCTAGGACGTGCGTACCCATGTTACCGATCGAGCCGTTGCCGTAGTCGATCCAGCTGTGCCAGTCGTGCGGGTGCAGTCCGACACGCCCGTCCTCCTCGCCGTACGGCTCGCAGACCGGCGAACCACCGCACCAGAGATCCCAGTCCATACCCTTCGGGACGGGAATCGTGTGTGGGCGACGGAACATCGTGTTCGGACGGTCCGAGAAGCTGAACACCTCGGTGATGTCACCGATGACGCCATCCTTCAGGTACTTGGCGAGCGTCGGACGGTGCGAGATGTTGTGCCCCTTGTTGCCCACGCGCACGACGACGCCAGCCTTGCGTCCCTCTTCGCCAATGCGGATTACCTCCTCCATCGTGTGCGCCATCGGCTTCTCAACATAGACGTTCACACCCTTGCGGATTGCCAACAAAGCGGGGAGCGCATGGTGGTGGTTCGGCGTCGCGATGAAAACGGCATCGAGCGTGTCGCCCATTTCATCGAACATCACACGGTAGTCGGGATAGACCTTCGCTGCGTCTAGCACCTCCCGTCCCCAGGTCTTCGCGCACTGCTTCTTCAGTGTGGCGATGGCTGACGAATCCGGTTCGCACAATGCCGCGACTTCGCACCCGCCCACAATTCCGGCACGTGTGAGCAACGTCCGCCCCCAGCTACCACACCCGATAATCGCGATCCGGATCTTCGCGCCAGCTGCCAGCTGCGCCTTACGATCCTGCCCGAAGGCAATTCCGCCGATATGGAATGATGCGGCGCCGGCCAACGACGCCTCTAAAAATTCTCTGCGACTCAACATCGTGTTATTCTCCTTCTGTGAACCAAATCCAATGTACTGTATTATCTCATAAACCAAGCCGAAAATCTTGTACGATAAGAAACAAAATGTGTATAATCCGCTGGCGGCGTGCGCTTCGCGCCAGCTGAGAAGCGGGTAAGCTGAGAAGAAGGCAATAGGGAGTAGGCAGTAGCTGCGGTATGTAAAGCTGTGAAAGCTGAGAAGAGGGGACGATGGAGACAATGGGGACGGTTGTTTAGCCGCCAGTCTCGCCAGCCCAATGCGGCATGTCGCGTGTCATCGGTAGCTATCGATTGCGATCGAATGCAATCGAACGGGCGGGGTACTTGCCTTTGTAATCCGAAAGGAAGACACAACGAAAAAACAAAAGCGCAACGGTGAGGACACCGTCGCACTTTCATCTCTCTTCCGTCCTTTTTGTCCTTTACGTCCCTTTCACGCCGAAAAGGGCACATCAGAGGAGAGTCTAGATCTCCGGCAGGGATGCTGCCGCCACAGACTGTCCGAGACGGCGAGCCTTTTCATCTGGCATGAAGATATCCACCTGCTCATAGAGATCAGGGAAACGGTCCATTAGGAACAAGCGTGCTGTTTCCTGAATGATGATGCCGCCATTACCGGAGGTGACACGTCCCAGAATCATCAGGTTGTCGAATCCATAGAATTCACGATACCACGGAATGGAATACCCCAGCAGAGTCCCGATCGTGTGGTAGATCCCATAGATGGTGGAATCGGATTCTTTGAGTTTCTGTTGGACGACTTTCAGCCTTTCAGGCAGAGGCATCTTGCGCGGGAATTTGATACCGCGTTTGGTCGCAATGTAGTTTACCGCCTGTTGCGAGAATGCAAGCGCGCCGACACCGACATCGCCCGACCATTCATCAGCGGGCGCGGAAAGTGACAGGTCAACCGGTGCAAAGGCGAGTTCCGAGAGCCGTCCCGTCAGGCAACCTTTACGGTCGATGAATCCGGCGGCTTCGCTCGATCCCATCGCGATTCCCAGCATCCCTTTCTTGCCCATCGTCATCAGTCCGGTCAATGCGGTGACATCGCCGTCGTTGGCGACTTCGATCGGAACATTCCATTCCTTCTGCAGACGCTCGAAGATGTTCTGTGCGTTCGCAAAACGCTGCGGGTTCTTCTCCTCCACGGCGCGGAAGAGAGAGGCGACTTGCAAATGGTTGTCGATCACCACGCCAGCCGTGCTGCCGCCGATCGCATCCACACGTGGAAGGGTGGATGCCGCCTCTTTCAAGCCTTCGTTCAACATTTGGTAATGGTAATCAGGATCAGCCTGGTTGCGCGGATCCCACGGGAACTCCTTGCTGAAAACGACCTTGCCCTTTTTCAACGCGCTGATTTTGAAATCGCTCGCACCGAGGTCAAAGCCGATCCGGTAGCCGTTGTTCTTCGTGTCAACCAGCAACGCTCGTTCGTAAGTCTGCGGCAACTGAGAGAGCGATTTGATCTGCACGACGAGCGGCTTTTTGTAAACCTTGCTCATGAAATTGACATCGAAATCACGTGCGCCGCCAAACGAGTAGTCGGCCTTGATCTTGGCGCAGATTTTACGCGGGCCGGAGATCATGATTTTCCAACCGCCCGACGACCAGAGCAGGAATTTCACGATGCGTTCGCAGAGCCTCTGCACTTCCGGACAGTCCGCAGCCTTGCTAGGCAAGAGGAGATCGTAACGCGAAACGTATCCGTTCTCGCGCTCTAGTGCGACGGCGAAGACCGAATCCACCGAACCGGACTGCACGGCCTTCCGGACTTCTTCCAGAACAAGGAAGGGTGAGGTGAAAAATCGGGAGAACCGGACATTCGTGATGCTTGATGGAGTTGCTTTCTTTTGAGTCATGACTGTTACCTCTTAGGTGATGTTGTGAAAAGGGAAGGGACTAGAGCGTATGCGCTCCGTCCGATGGATGAATCACGCTGACGTTGCAGGGCGTTCCGTACTTCGCCTTGTATGCGTTCGCCAACGCGACAGACGCGGTTTCCGCATCGCGTGGATTGACCAGTACGACGACCGAGCCTCCGAACCCGCCACCGGAGAGGCGAGCCCCGTACACGCCGGGGATCTTCCTCGCCTCATCTACTACGAAGTCCAGTTCTTCGCAGGAATTTTCGAAGAGATAGCGGGAACTGTAATGGGAGTCAAACATGAGTTGCCCGAATCCCGCAAGATCGCCGCGCTTCAGGCGTTCCGCGCCCAGTAGGACGCGCTCGTCCTCGCCGATCGGGTGTGCGGCGCGGTTGGCGACGGTCTCATCCAACCCGCGTTTGTAGATCGCCCACTCCGCCATTGAGACGTCACGCAGATGGGTGACCGGGTGGCGCAGTTCCTTGGCGAAGTGCGCGGCTGCCGCCTCACAAGCGGCGCGACGCTGATCATACTCACCGCTTACCAGTTCGTGCTTGACCGTGTTGCACATCAGGAAGCAGACGTCATTCCCCATGTTGACTGTCTCGTAAACCAGGGAACGGAAATCCGTCTTGACGAGCATTCCCGCCTTTCCCGCCAGACTGGAAATCTGGTCGAGCAGTCCGCATTTGCAACCGGCGTATTCGTGTTCCGCCTTCTGTCCGATCTTGGCGAGCGGAACGGGTTCGACCGCGATTCCGTAGAGTTTGGCAAGGCAAAGTCCCGTACACATCTCCAGCGCGGCGGAAGAAGAGAGACCGCTACCCAACGGGATGTTCCCCAGAAACATTCCCAGAAAACCTTCTTTGACGTCGTGTCCCTCGATCAGTCCGGCAAAGGTACCCTTTACGTAGTTCTGCCAAGTGTCGTTCTCTTTGTCAGGACGGATGTCGTGCAGGTCGAAAACAACCTCGTGCATCAAGTCCGCGGCAACCAGTCTGCATTCGGAAGAGCCACTAGGTGCCGCCGCGAAGAAAGTGCCGCAGTCGATTGCCGCCGAGAAGACGAATCCCTCGTTGTAGTCCGTGTGGTTGCCCAGCACCTCGATCCGTCCGGGGGCGTACGCGACGGCAGACGGCTCCCTGCCGAATTGCTTGACAAACTTTTCCAACAGTTCCCGATAGACGCTTTCGTTTTGCATGGTGTCCCTCTCTTGATTAGTTTCCGCGAATGATGTCCAACACCTCATCGCGTTTCTGTTCCATCTTCTCCTGCGTGTCCGCCTCTAGATTCAGGCGGATCAACGGTTCCGTGTTCGAGCAGCGGACGTTGAACCACCAGTCGGGGAACTCGATGCTAACGCCGTCCAGCTCGAACTCGTGCGCGGTGATGTACTTCGCCTTGAGCTTGTTGAGGACCGGTTTCGTGTCACCGTTGACGCGGGTGTTGATCTCGCCGCTGGCGAAATACTTGCGCAACGGCTTGACCAGATCGGAGAGCTTCTGCCCGGAATTGCTGACTAGGTTGGCGACGGAGAGAACCGCCAGTGCCGCACTTTCGGTCGTGAAGTTGTCCTTGAAGTAGTAGTGACCACTCAACTCGCCCGCAAAGAGGGCGTCGTTGTCACGCATCTGCTGTTTGATGAACGCATGACCGACGCGGCTCATCATTGCCTTGCCGCCAGCCTGCTCGATCACTTCCTTGACCACTCGGCTGCTGCGCAGATCGTAGAAAATCGTGCCCTTCTGTCGAGAGAGGATGTCCTGTGCGATGAGTGCCGTCATCAGATCCATGGAGATGATTTCGCCGTTCTCATCGACAAAGCCCACTCGGTCGGCATCTCCGTCAAATGCCACACCGAAATCATATTGTCCGTTTCGCACCGTTTCCTGAAGGTCTTGCAACGTCTCCGTACGAAGCGGGTTTGCTTCGTGGTTGGGGAAGTGACCGTCAGGGGTATCATATAACCCGTCCCAGCTCAAGACACCTTCCAATGCTGTCGCCTCCCAGATGCCCATGCCGTTTGCGAAATCGATGGCGATTTTCAGCGGACGAGACAACCGGGCGAACTGGCGGATGTGTTCCGCGTATTCTGGAGCGATGTCGTAGCGAGAGATGTGACCAGCGAGACTCGCCTTCGGGTTGAAAGACTCCTCCTGCACGATGCGCTCGATATCTTGAATGCCCGTCGCTCCGCTAATTGGAATCGTGTTGGCACGGCAGAGCTTGAAGCCATTCCACTGCGCGGGGTTGTGCGAGGCCGTGATCATGACGCTCGCATCCGTTTGCAGCCTGCCATTTGCGAAGTACGACATCGGGGTGGAAACGTGTCCAAGGTCGATCACACCCGCACCCTGATCCGTGCAGCCCCGTGCGAAGGCTTCGAACAGCGGTTCGGAATGGGGACGGATGTCCCGTCCGATCGCCACGTTCCTGCATCCGACCAGCGTGACAAACGCACGTCCGATCTTGTATGCGATTTCGTCAGTCAAGTCCGCGCCGTAAATGCCGCGGATGTCATACGCCTTAAAAATGCTTCCCATGAATCATCTCCTTCGTTGCCCTTCATTATAGAGTTTTCGGAAAGAGAAAAATAGCAAAAAATTTCGGAACCACGCCGTCTTATCGACATAGACGTAGTCTTCGCGCCTGATCTGCGCAAAATCATTTGAACCTTTCGTTATCGTCTTCATGCTGTACATATTACCATACTCCCTCAGTGCGTAAACGGTATGTCAGCTTTTCAAAGAATTCCGAATCATTAGCAGGAGGTGACGGTGACACCGCCCCTCTAGGTTTTGGAATCCTTGAGCGCATCTGTATAATTTTCCCCCCATCTCATGAGCACGAAACAACTAACACGCGACAAACAACACGCGACTTATCGGGTTGGACTGGCGAGACTGGCAGGACATCCGAGACTGGCGGCTAAACACCCGTCCCGATTTGTCCCCATCGTTCCAACCGTCCCCTTTGTCCCCGCTTCTCAGCTGGCGGCTCTGCCGCTCTGCTTTTGTTCCGGACATAGATAATATCAGGTATTATCCCTCGCGTAGGCGACCGAGCGGTGTCCGAAGGCCACCCGCCTGACCGCGTCGGGGTCGTCCCGCCGCTTCTGCAGGTGGGCGACCGTCTGCTCGGCGAGCTTTTCCGC
>JAFYDR010000256.1 GCA_017544725.1 Kiritimatiellia bacterium | reverse complement strand
TACCCCCCTGGGCGGCCTCGCCGCCCAGTTATAGGCAAGTACCTCACCCGTGCCACGCGCGGGAATGTTCATGTGGATAACTTTCGACAAGGTTAGAAGGACCAAACGGTCACGACAAGCGCATCCCCCCATTTCAGGCAACGAGGACGTTGCCCCTCCCCATTCTCTGCGACCTCATGCGACCTCCACGTCTCTGCGTGAAATTTCTCTCGTCACTCTTCACTCGTCACTGCCGCCTCTGGCGGCTCGAAGTTATAGGCAAACGCTAACGGTGATATCCTAACAGCTGACAGCTAGAAACTTCTTTTTGTCTGGATCGGTGCGGAATCAGAGGGGTTCCATGTGACGGTGTAGTGCCGTTCTTTGTACGAATAAGTGAATTCGCAACGGGTGGGATCTGATACGACTTTCTTCACTTCGACGAGCAAGATATCTGCCGATTCGCCCGTCGGATCTTTTACGAGCCAGAACTCACGGTTCGGATCTCGAATTTCTTCCAGCTGACCTTTTACGAGACGGATACACGAACGTGCGTCCGCCCAGAGTTTCAGTACCGCGAGGTTATCTTCCGTGCGGGGATGCCTCGCCAACGTGGATGGCGTTACAACAACCGTGAGCGGCGCGTTCCACGCAAATGCCTTGGAAGCGAGGAACTGGAAATGATCGGGTTGCATTCCCGTCGATGTCTTCGACGGCGCATGCCATCCCGTCCATCCAAAATCGGTGTCGGTAAAGTTCTCGGCATTCTCTCTCGCCTTGCGGAGAATATAGGTTGGGTACGCTGCGCGTAACCGTTCTGGCTTGAAGATGTCAAGAGGACCGCCGCGTGTGAAGATGTGCCATGACCAGTTGCCGTGCGCGGCACCTGCCGCCAAAGCGGGGGCGTCCTTTCCGAAGGCGTCCCAAAGGATTTTCTGCGCAAGCGGAATGTTCGCCCAGAACGGGGCGGGCGCATCCTCCGCGCCGTCGAAATAGACGAAATCGAA
Source organism: Kiritimatiellia bacterium (assembly GCA_017544725.1). GTDB lineage: Bacteria > Verrucomicrobiota > Kiritimatiellia > RFP12 > UBA1067 > RGIG8368. The sequence goes on along the minus strand of JAFYDR010000256.1, from coordinate 12,177 downwards.
ACGACCGATGCGCTGGATCTCCGCCAGTCGTGCGGCGATTTCGGCGTTGAGCGAGGTGGCGGGGTCGGCGCGGATGAAAAACGGCCAGTCATCCACATCCAAGTGGCGGATGCGTTCCGATAGCCCGTGCGCGACGGGCTTCGTGTTGAAGAATCCGCGCACACAGCCAGTGAGACGATATGGAGAGGACTCGCCCGCGCAAGCGGTGTAGCGAATCAGCTCATCGCCGATCTGCACCAGATGTCGCTCGATCTCGTTTCCTCGGAAACTATTTGGATCCGGCTTCACGAGAATGTAGTGCGGATTCTCCTCCACAAAGACCTCGGTGTCATCAGGAGCGACGGGACGTGCGAGCGTGAGGTGGCGGATTGCGTGGAGGCGGCGGTCTGGAACGCCGCCGCACACGTAGGCATCATTCGTTGACGCCTTGGAATAATGGGCGTGGAATGCAGGAATCAACCCGGCAGCCCGAATCTTATCGACCACCATTTTCAAGTCCGCCTCACCGTTCGGATAGTTGGCGTTCCACGGAAAGTGTCCGCAGGAACGCGTCATGCTTTGCCAATTCATCTTGAGCATTCCGAAGCCGCCGCGCTTGGCGACTTCGATCGCCAGATCAACCGTCTTCGGATTCAACCCATTGAATTCGAGGCATGGCACGGACTTCGCGGGGTGACGACGTCCCGCTACGCCGTTCGGAAGTCCCAGCGCGAGTTCTGCCTTTTCGAGCGACGTCAGAAACTCGGCACGGGGTGTGGCAACCAAAAACGCGCCGACACCTTCGGGGCGGATTCGCGCTTCGCAACCCGCATAGAAGTCGAGCCCGCCGTCGTCGCGCGGAAACGCATCGATTCTCGTTGCGGGACTGTCGCCAACCAACGCGATCGCGGCGGAATCATCCCACGTCACATTCAACCACGCGCCGAAGTGGGCACGTCGGCGGACGGGAAGTTGCACAAACGCGAAGGAATCGATCTCCGTCTTGCGCTTGAGTCCGTAGTCCTCCAAACGGAAACGGGTTCCTTCGAAGAAGAAGTGGATGAAATCGTCCGCCTCCTTCACGCGCACCGTTGCAATGTCGAATGTGCCGGTAAAACCGAACTCCAGCACCTCACCGTTTCGAGATACGTGGTTGGCGGGAAAGCGAGTGGGCTTGGAGGGATAGGTGATGAAATACTCGTTGTCGTAGGGACGCTCCTGACAGATTTGGCAGAACGGGCGTGGCGTACCAGACGCGAGACACTCCTCGCCGGTTGCCTTGACAACCAGCGATTTTGCACAGGCATCACTGCCCAAAACAAGACGAACCGAACGATTTTCGATGACCACATCCGACTGAAGTACGGCGCAAGCCGCCGCCGCAAAAAGACCCAAGGAGATCATACTGTAATCCTCGCCAATAAAAAACCACGTGTATAAGAAACAAAAGAAGTATAACGCATCCGATGAGAGCTGAGAAGCTGAAAAGAAGGGTACGGCGTATTCGGGGCGGATCTGCGTAATTCACCCATCTCATGCGCACGAGAGGATTTTGGAAAGAACAAAAACTTTGTTTTGGTCGGCTCGCCACCGCGAGCAGAATTCCCTAGGAGTGCGCGGCTTGAAAAAGTGGACTAGTCCACGTGAGAAAGGGGATGTCAGAGGACTGTGGAATCTGTTATAATGCGGCTTGGCTTCGATGGTTGAATCAGGTCAGGTATGATTACGGGTAAGACAAAAGCGATTATTGATGCGTTAAAAACGCAGATTCTGAAGGGGAAGTTCGACGAGGGGCATCCGCTTCCAAGTGAGCGTGCCCTAATGCAGCGTTTTGGCGTGGCGAGAGCAACGGCGAGCCGTGCGCTGGCGGAGCTGGCGCGTATGGGATTGGTCGAACGTCGTCCTGGAAGCGGGACGTTCCCGATCCCCCGATCCTGTATGCCGCTTTCGGACGGGGCTATCGGACTGTTCATGCCTGTTTCGCATTGCGATATTTTCGTTCCTATCTGCCGCGAGATTGTTCGGCAGGCGCAGGACAACGGGTTCACCTTTATGTTGGCGGACGTGACGACGATCGATGTCGGGTGGCGCGCGCGTTCCGCCGTGCAGATCGCCGAGAACCTCGTGCGTTCGCAGGTGCGTGGCGTGATCTTCCATCCGTTGCAGAATCTGGAGAATTCGCAGGATGTCAACGACTCCGTTCTCTCCATCTTCGACAAGGCGCGGATTCCCGTTGTGCTCGCCGATTGCGATACGGTTGCCTTCCCGCAGCGTAGCCGGTATGACGTCATCGGGATTGACAACGTGAATGCGGGATATCGGATGACGCGCTACCTGCTTTCGCTGGGCTGCCGCCGTATCGCGTTCCTGACACACCCCACTTTGGGTGCTAGCCACCGGAACCGCGTGGTTGGCTACCGGCTTGCGATGAACGAGGCAAAACGGAACGAAAGCGTGTTTTCTGTCGCGAACGACTCTCCCGCCGCACTTCGTCAGTTGCTGAACCGGCATGGGATGCCGGAGGCGATTCTCTGCAGCAATGATCGGATGGCGATGAACCTTTACGAGCAGTTGCGTCTGCTGGGCAGGCGCGTACCCGACGACATTCTGGTTACGGGGGTCGATGACTGCGAACTGGCCGCTGCGCTCACGCCACGTCTGACGACGATCCATCAGCCTTGCGAGGTGATTGCCCGTACCGCATTTCGGCTGCTTTGCGACAGGATTCAGAATCCGGGGCTTTTGCCTCGGACGGTTTATCTGGACGCTCCGCTGATCGTGCGCGAATCGACCACACGCAAGACGGAGTCAACCAAGTCTGTTCGAAAACGGGAGACACTTTCAACGAAAAGAGGAGAACGATGAAACAAACAATCCATACTTTGTCCATGACTTGTCTGCTGGCATTTCTTTCGAGCGGTCCCTGTCTGGCGGCGGGCGATCCGTTTACGGGGTGGCCGGTGGACTGCCGTCCGTCGGACGTGAGTCGTAAAATCGCAAATCAGTTCCTCTCCACCTCGCCGGATCGTTACTCTCCGACGAACGGATACCGCAGCAAAGTCGCCTACGGCGGTGGCAAGCACATCCAGTACTCCGTGGTGAGCCTCTGGGTCAATGCGTTGGAGTGCGCACGGATTCTGGGCGAGGAAGAACTGGAGAAGAAGCTGATCGCGGCGTTCGATCCGTACTACGGGGAGAAGGCGGAAAAGCTGTCGAAGTACAAGCACGTCGATTACACAATCGTCGGCTCGGTTCCGCTGGAGATCGCGTTGCTCACGGGTGACCAGAAGGCGCGGGAACTGGGGCTTTTCTATGCCGACCGGCAGTGGGAGGAGCCGAAACCGGATGAGCATGCATTCGGCACTTACGAGAAGCGCCTCGAATGGTGGAAGCAGGGTTATACCGATCAGACGCGTCCGTGGATTGACGATGCCTACATGATCTCTCTTCTCCAGACGCAGGCTTATCGCGTGACGGGCGACCGCAAGTACATCAACCGGGCGGCGAAGGAGTTGGCACTCTACCTTGATCAGCTCCAGCTGGAGAACGGTCTCTTCCACCACGCGCCGTTCGCGCCGTTCGTGTGGGGACGCGGTGACGGTTGGGTGGCGGCAGCGATGCCGCTCGTGTTGAAGTATCTGCCCACAGACAACGAATATCATGCGCGCATCCTCGCCGGTTACCGCAAGATGATGAAGGCGTTGCTTGAGCGGCAACGCGAGGACGGGATGTGGGCGCAACTCGTGGGCGATCCCGGCGCGTGGGCGGAAAGCTCCTGCACGGCGATGTTCGCGCACGCATTCGCCGAGGGCGTGAGGTACGGTTGGCTCGATCCCTCAACATACGGTCCCGCCTTCCGCAAAGCGTTTCTTGCACTCGCGGCGCGTACAGACGAGTGGGGAAATGTCGCGGGTGTTTGCGTGGGTACGAACGCGAAGAACAGCCGTCAGTGGTATCTAGACCGCGATCGCATCGTGGGTGACGCGCATGGACAGGCGGCCTTGCTCTGGCTCTGCCGTTCCATTCTGGAAAAGGCGAAGGGACGGACGGTGCAGGGTGCTGGTGCCACGGTGGCCGAAGCCGGTATCCGCGAGGCACGTCCGGAGGATGACCTGAAGCGGAATGCGCCGGTGTTGTTGAATCGCAAGGCACGGGGATTCAACGGCATCTGGTACTACAATCAGAAGTCGAACGACGAGTATGTCTATAAGTACTCCGGCGGACTCGGTACCTACTGCGCGGGACACATTCCGATGGCCGTCTATTCCAAGGCGGCGGACAAAACCTTCTTCACTTTCGGCGGCACGGACGAGCGGAACTCGACGCTCCTCCAGTCGGTCTCCTACTTCGACCACAAGACGAAGCGACTCGCACGCCCCACCATCGTTTTCGACAAACGCACCACCGATGCGCATGACAACGCCGTGATCAATCTCGACGACAAGGGTTACATCTACCTCTTCTCCGCAAGTCATGGACGGTCACGTCCCTCCGCCATCGCGCGTAGCGAGAAACCCTACGACATCTCCTCGTTCAAGGTGATTTGGGAGGGCAACTTCTCCTACCCTCAGCCGTTCTGGATTCCGGGGCATGGTTTCCTCTTCCCACACGCCTGGTATGTAGCCGGACGTTCCAACTGTTTTATGACGAGCGATCCAGATGGGCTGAAGTGGACAGACCGTACACGCCTCGTCTATTTCCACGATGGCCACTATCAGCGTGCGTGGCAGTTCGGGAACAAGGTCGGCATCGCCTTCGACCAGCACCCGGCGGGCAAAGGACTCAACTGGCGTACTGACATCTTCTACATGGAGAGTGACGACTTTGGGAAGACGTGGAAGAATGTGAAGGGGGAGGTGCTCACCCTTCCGATCGACAAGCGTGACAACCCCGCGCTCGTCCTCCCCTATGCCGAAAAGCAGCGCAACGTCTATATCAAAGGCGTGAAGTTCGACTCCAAAGGACGTCCCATCATCCTCTCTACCATCAGCAAAGGTTATCGCTCCGGTCCTGAAAACGGACCGCGCGAGTGGAAGCTTGCCAAGTGGACGGGCGAGGCCTGGCGCGAGATCGACACCGGTATCCGCAGCGACAGCAACTACGATTTCGCCGTACTCTACATCGATTCCGACACCGACTGGCGTATCCTCGGTGCTTCTGAAAAAGGTCCGCAACCCTTCAATCCAGGCGGCGAGATCGCTGCGTGGATCTCGCACGATGCAGGCGAGACATGGAAGATGGAGAAGCAACTCACTTCGGGTAGCGAACGCAATCAGAATTATCCGCGTCAGCCGTTGAACGTGCAGCCAGACTTTTACGCATTCTGGGCGGACGGTCATGGTCGCCAGCCTTCCATCTCTCGCCTCTACTTCTGCGACAAAGCTCTTCGCGTATTCCAGATGCCGCTAGAATTCGAGGGCGACTTCGCCGATCCGGAAGCGGTGAGCGGGAAAGTTGCCAAGTAGGGCAAGGAGACCTGTGGATAGCTAACCTGCCAGCGACCTCTTTACGGGGTTGCTGGGGAGAGAAAGGACTGACAAATGAGAACAGAAAGACATTTGAATGCGGCAACAACTGCGACGTACCCTTGCGGTCGCGTGGCATCATTTTTTATTCGTCATTCGTCACTCGTCATTCGTCATTTTTTATTCGTCATTCTATGTGCTTTTCTCTCGACGGCGCTTGCGGCTGACATCCCCGAATGGGTGGGGCGAATCCGCAAAGATCATCCGCGCATGTTCTTCAACCGAGAGACCTGGCCGCAGGTGAAGGCGCGTGCAGAGGGTTCGGAAAAGTCTGCGCGGGATGCGCTCTTGAAGCGGTGTGACCGGTATCCCGATAACCCCGTCTGTTCCGGTTTCGATCCAGTAGTATTCCGCGAGGTGAAGACCGCAAGTGGAACGCACAAGACGACGGCGGCCACTCCGATTCCGAGCGTGAAAGAGTTTGGGCCTCAGGCGGCGGAGTGTGCGCTTGCCTGGCGGTTCACGGGTGAACGGAAATACCTCGACAAGGCGCGCAAGATGCTAGTGGCAAGCGCTGCCGCCTATCACGCCGCCTACGCCAACGGGAGAGCGGTCAACTGGTACTCGACCACGCGTATCCTCGCCCTGTGCGCATACGACTGGATTTGGGAAGGACTGACACCCGACGAGCGCAAGGCGATTATCGTGCCGCTCGTGCAGCATGTGGAGGATGTGCAGCCGGGCAAAGGGAAACCTTTTATCATTCGGCGAAATGGGGGTGGTATCCACACTGGTTTCTATGGAGTGCCAAGTCTCCTATGGTATTCGGGGCTTGCGGCATTCGGCGACGGTTTCTGCGATGATCTCGCCCGCAAGCATCTGCTTCGAGGGCATGACCTCTGTCAAGAGATGGTGAAGTTCCGCAATGACGGCGCGGGCGATGACGGGGCACTCTCCTCCGCCGTACCGGGATACTGCATGGGCGCGTACCCGTGGGCACACTTCAATTTCTTCCACACGTGGCTCTCGGCTACAGGCGAAAATCTGGCTACCGCCTACTCGGGTCTGGCGCTCTTTCCGAACTGGATTTACTGGACGTGGATTCAGAATGGAGCCGATCCGAATCATCCGGTCTATTCGGGCTTTGGTGACGACCAACATACGCACAATTCCCTAAGCGTTGGACGTCTCTACGAGCACATGACGCAGTACATCCACTTCTTCCGCGACGCAAATCCCTCTGTCGCACGACTCGCGGCGTCGTTGCGCGAACGCGCACCCAACAAGGGGCTTGGTAGCGAGACTTGGCCCATGTATCCGTTTCTTTTCGGTGGTGAGGATGACGGCGTGAAACCGTATTCGGCGGAGGAGCTTGAGAACCTTCCGTTGTACGCACGCCACTTCGAGAATCTCGGTCAGATTCTGATGCGCTCCGCTTGGAAACCGGATGCCACCTACTGTACCTTCACCGCTGGCGCGAAACTGGTTCAACACAAGCACCATGACGAGAACAACTTCACCATCTACAAGCACGACTTCCTCGCGCTCGACTCCGGTACGCGCGGCGTGGAGACGGACTGGAATCTGAAGTACTACTACGCGCAGACAATCGCTCACAACTGTGTTCTCATTCGTCGTTCCGGGGAACCGTTGCCCCGCTATTGGGGTCCCGTCTATCCCGGACCGGAGGGCAAGACGAATGACGGCGGCATGTACGACAACATGGCCAAGGTACTGGCTTTTGAAACCAATGGTGCCTACACCTATCTAGCCTCTGATGCGACTGCCGCATACGGAGAGAAATGTACCGAGGCTGTACGCCAGTTTGTCCACCTGTTGCCCGATGTGTTTATCGTCTATGACCGCGTAGGCGCCGCTACGCCATCCGATCGCAAGGCGTGGTTGCTGCATACGAAGGAAGAACCGCGCATCGAGGGCAGACTGTTGGTTGCCGACAGCGGAAAGGGACGACTCTTCTGCGAGACGATTTTGCCGACAGACGCGACGCTCGAAAAGATCGGTGGTTCCGGCAAGGAGTTTTGGTCGAACGGAAAGAACTGGGAGCCGGACTCTGCGTTTCTGGAATCCGCCGCGAGAGGTGCCAAGCGGACGGGGCGCGGTCCGTATTTTGGAGCTTGGCGGTTAGAGGTCTCTCCTGCGGGGGAACGCAAGGATGACCGCTTCCTCCATGTTCTGACAGCGGCTGACACCACATCTTCCGCACCGCGTTCAAAAGCGGTTTCGGACAACACCGGCGACGGCGTGGAGGTTACGGTTGATGGATTTGCTCGCAACGGAATACGTGGCAGGTTGGTTGCGACTGTGCGGTTCAATCGTGTAGGTGAGGTCGGCGGAACGATTCAGATCACATTCCAGCCCGAAGGCAAGAATGTGGAAACGGTGGTTCCGCAGCGGCGTCTGATTGAATCGGTACAGCAACAGAGCGGAATCGCGCCACTTAAGTAAACGACAGGGTTTTGAAAGGAGACGAAAAATGGACAGAAGAGAGTTTTTGCTGGGAATCGCAGCCGGTGCGGCACTCCCCTTTACGGTGCCGACGACGAATGCGGCGGATACGTCCGTGAGCGTGAAATCGCAACGTTTCCAGCCGATGACGGTAGAGGGGCTTGAGAAACGCCCGGACTTCTGGAAGGTACGCCCCGATGAGATTATCGCGTTATGTGAAAGCGCGAAAAAGTGTTCCCGCAAGGAAGTCATCTGCCACACGCCGCTTGGTTATCCTGTCTATGCGTTGTTCTACGGTGACTTCAACGACGCGCCGCCACAGACCAACTGGTCGGCAGGCTCCTCGTCCACGACCTACAAGAACTACATGGGCAATCCGCCGCCCGCAAAGCAGACATTCCTCTTCTTTGCGGGAGTTCACGGTGCGGAGCCGGAGACGGTGGCAGGTGCGGTGAATCTGGTGCAGGCGTTGGAGACAGGCAAGGACTTTCGAGGGCGTACGCACGATGAGCTTCTCAAGCTGATCGATCAGTACCGTTTCATCATCGTCCCCTGCGTGAATTTGGACGGGAGGGGACTTTCCCCGGATCATCTGCACGGAATAGAATGGACGAAGTTCCGTGCGGTTTCCCAGGGGACTTGGAAGGACGGTTCGCTGGTGGGGTGGCGCGGCAGCAAGGCTTGGTTCCCGTTGCCTCTTGACCGAGTCTCCTATCCGGGTGGATACCCGAATGCGGACGGTTACAACATCATGCACGATGCCGCGCCCGGCAACATCCGTACCGCCGAAGCGCGTGCGCTTCTGCGGTTGGCGGAGCGGTGGCGCGTCGATGCCGTGCTGAATGGGCACTCGTACGAACACGCGCCGAGCGTTCTCACCCCGAGTGCAATTGACACGCCAGACAATGTGACGCGGGCGAACGCGATCTCGGATCGCTGTAACGCCGCGATTCACGCGGCGGGGCTGGTGCAGAACAAACTCAAGGAAAACCGTACGCCCCGTTCCACGATCAACCTCAACACCGTTTTGGCACTCGCCTCCGGTGCGATCACGCTTACGCTGGAATGTTCCGTTTCTTATGACCGACCGGACAAGGAGGGACGTCCCAAGCCGACGAGGCTCTACACCTTCGACGAACTGATGGAACCGGTTTTCGTGGTGTTGCGCGAGTATCTGAAAGACGGACTGGAAAAGCCATTCCTCGTCCGCGGTGACGAAACTGTGAAAGGAGACTAGGCGGGCACTTCACGCCAGCTGAAAAGCTGGGTAAGCTGAGCGGCTGAGAAACGGCGAAGTTACACGCCAGTGACGAGTGACGAGATACGAGTGACGAGAGAGCCGCCGAAGGCGGCATGAAAAATGAAGAATGAAGGATGAAGGTGGCGTGTCGCGTGTCGTTTGTCGCGTGTCATCGGTAGCTATCGATTGCTATCGAATGTAATCCAAACCAAGAGTTTGTACTCGCAATCGGAATAGAGATTTGACACAATGTTCACACGAATGATTTTGTTGTTTGAAAGGATCGGGACACTATGCAAAAAGTGACTTTGTTTTGGGTGGGTGCTTTGCTGGCCGCCGTTGGATTGTGCAACCTGTCTTTCGGGGCTGACGCGCTGGAAAAGGGTTTCGCTTCGCCGCCGAACTCGGCGAAGCCGCATACGTGGTATCACATGATGAACGGGAATGTCACGAAGGAGGGCATCACCTGCGACTTTGAGGCCCTCGCCCGTGCGGGTATCGGCGGTGTGCAGATGTTTGATGCGGGGTGTGCCATTCCTCCGGGACCGCTCGCATTCAACTCACCGGAGTGGTTTGACATGTTCAAGCATGCGGCAACCGAAGCGCGTCGTCTCGGTTTGGAGATCTGCATCCCGAACTGTTCTGGCTGGTCTTCGTCGGGCGGTCCGTGGAATATGCCTTCGAACGGCATGAAGCGCGTCGTCTATACCGAGACATCCGTGAAGGGAGCGAAGGCGTTTCAGTCCAAGTTGCCGCGCACGAAGAATGACAACGGCTTCTACGAGGACATCGCTGTACTCGCGTTCCCCACGCCGTCGGCGGAAAAGGCGACCTTCCCGAACGTGAAGGCAACCTTGGCGAAGAAGATTGCAACCCTCTCCTCCGAGAAGCCGTTCACGGTGCAAGGATTCTCCTATCGTCTTTCCATTCCACCCATCCGTTCAGCATCCGCCACCGGTAAGGTGGAGGTGTCGAACGACGGCGAGACTTTCGAGGAGATCGATAAGTTCACGATGGTTCTGGCGCGGTCGGGTCGGCGTGATCAGTCGCTCTGCTATCGCCCTCTTCCGAAATCCGTGACGGCGCGCGTGATTCGCCTGACATTCCAGACGAGCCATCCAATCGAAGTCGTTGAACTGAAGCCCGAAGGGATGCTTCGCATTTCGGATATCGAATCCAAGACATTCGGAGTTCGCGGTAGTGTGCGGCGCGACACGACTCTCGCGGCGGACGCCGCCGCACAGATCGTTTCCAAAAGCAAGATGACCGATTTAACCGCACGTATGGCGGCGGATGGTTCGCTGTCGTGGAACGTGCCGGAGGGCGACTGGACAATCCTGCGCATCGGTTACATCTGCAATGGTCGTTGCAATCATCCCGCTTCAGATCACGGCAAGGGACTGGAGGTCGATAAGCTCTCCGCCTCCGCGATGGACTACCACTTTGAGCAATACGTGACGCGGCTCTGCAAACATTTAGGCTCACTCGCGGGTAATGTCGAGTCTGGATTCAACAACATCTTGGTCGATAGTTACGAGGTCGGTACGCAGAACTGGACGCAGGGATTCGCACAGACGTTCGAGAAGCGTATGGGCTACTCGCTCATCCCGTATCTGCCTGTCTTTACGGGACGTGTGGTAGAGTCAGTCGAAGTCTCCGAGCGTTTTCTGGAGGATTTCCGCCGCGTGGTGGCAGACCTTTTTGCCGAGAACTATGCGGGACGTCTCGCGGAACTCTGCCACAAGCATGGACTTCTTCTCTCTATCGAGCCGTACGGCAATGCGCCGGCAGACAACCTCCAGTACGGTCAGGACGTCGATATCCCGATGGGCGAGTTTTGGTCGGCGGCGGCCAACGGTGATCACGGCACCGAGGTCCGCAACTCGAAGTTCCCCGCGCATCTCGCGCACGTATGGGGACGCCGCTACGCCGCCACGGAATCATTCACCGCTCGCCCCGATAACGGTGGGCGTTGGCAGACCACTCCGTTCACGATCAAGGCGCAGGGCGACCGCGTCTATGCACTGGGCGTCAACCGAATCATTTATCACCGCTTTACGCATCAGCCGTGGCCCGGTAACCAGTATCTGCCCGGTATGACGATGGGACGCTGGGGCATGCACCTAGATCGTACGCAGACGTGGTGGGAGTTCGCAGGCGATTGGTTCAAGTACCAGACTCGTTGCCAGTGGATGTTGCAGGAAGGTAAGTTTGTTGCAGACGTCCTCTTCTTCTGCGGCGAACAGGCACCGAATTCGGGCGGTCGGACGGACGGTACGGACGCCGACGAGATGAAGCTCCCTTACGGGTACGACTGGGACATCTGCGCGACGAAGGCGATGGAGATGCTGAAGGTCGAGAAAGGGCGCGTGGTCGTACCGGGCGGCGTGAGTTACGCGCTGCTGGTGTTGCCGCCTCGTGACACGATGAGCGAGCGGATGCTCGCGACCGTGGAACGTCTGCTGGACGCCGGTGCAAAGGTTTGTTGTCTGCGGAAGCCCGAACACGCCCCCGGACTTGTGGGGTATCCCGCCGCTGACGGACGTGTGCGTACGCTTGCCGACAAAGTGTGGAGCAAGGGCATGATGACCTGCCGCCCCGCCGAAGCACTGGAACGGCTTGGAATCGCTCCAGACTTCACATCTACCGAGACGGACCCACAGACGGGGGCAGTGTACATCCACCGTCGCAATGCCACGGCAGACTGGTATTTCGTCGCGCTCAACAACACCTTCTCGAAATCATTCGAGGCCTCCTTCCGTATCACGGGACGTCAGCCTGAAATTTGGGACGCGGAGAAGGGGACGATTGCCGATGCGTCGCAGTGGCGTGTGGAGAAGGGACGGACGGTCGTGACGCTTGCGTTTCCGCCGAGCGGTTCGGCATTCGTACTTTTCCGGCGTCCGGCGTCTGGCGATCCTGTCGTCAAGGTCGATGTACAGGTGAAGCGGCAACAGGATCCAAAGGAGCAAAATGTGTCGCACTCATATACCATCGAAAAGGCGGTTTACGGCGTGTTGCCGAAGG
>JAFYDR010000015.1 GCA_017544725.1 Kiritimatiellia bacterium | reverse complement strand
TCGGACCGAATATGTCGGCATCGAGCAGTCCTACCTTATAGCCCAATCGGGCCAGAGCTACGGCAAGATTGCTGGCAACTGTTGACTCCCATCATTTTCTCCTCGTTCGCAAGTCCGCATTTTGTTATACTGGTTGGCATGAAAGTTGGAATTGATGTTTTAATAGACGGGAATTGCAAACTGCTCGCGGGACAGCGCGTGGGCTTGCTCAGTCATCTGGCGGCTGTGGGTAGGTGCGGGGCAACCTCCGCGCAACTGCTCCATCGCGCACTGGGCAAGAATCTGGTAGCTCTTTTCGGTCCCGAGCACGGATTTTTCGGGAATTTCGGCGCGGGGGAACGAACGGTCGGGCGACAGCATCCCGACTGGGGTATCCCCGTCTATGCGCTCTACGGCGACACGCGGAAACCCACGCCTGACATGTTGTCGGGTATCGATACGATGGTTTTCGACTTACAGGATCTTGGCGTCCGTTGTTACACCTACCTCGGCACATTGCAACTCCTGCTGGAGGCTTGCGCGAAAAACAACATCCGCGTGGTCGTCGCCGACCGCCCGATTCCCCTACCCGATGTCGTGGATGGTCCGATGCTCGATGCACCGTTCGCCAGCTTCGTCGCCCCCGTCGCAGTTCCGATGGTCTATGGCATGACGATGGGTGAAGTTGCCACCTGGATGGTGAAACACCTTGGAATAGACGTCTCCCTGCACGTTGTGAAGATGCGGGGATACAGGCGTCCCGCTCCGGGCTTCGCTGAAAGCGGATTCCCCGATTTCATCCCGCCCTCTCCGGGAATCCGTTCCCGTGAAACGGCGATGACCTACGCGGCGACAGTCTTCTGCGAAGCGATTCCGGAAATCGATTGTGGACGCAACACCGCGCTCGCATTCCGAATCTTCGGAGCCCCTTGGATCCACGCCGAAGAATTTTGTCGGAAGATTGCCGACCATCCCCTGCGCGGTGTCACCTTTTCCCCGCACCGGTACACCGCTATGGGAGGCAGACATGACGGCAAAGAGTTGGACGGCGTGAGACTGACGGTAACGGACGCACGAAAATTCCGTCCGGTCCAAACTTCTCTTGCAATAATCCGAGCCCTCACCGACCTATACGGCTCGAATCCGGTATGGGGAAGCGAGGGAGTCCGCCCCGAATGGTTCGACAAACTCTACGGAACCGACACCGTGCGGAAACAACTCGAAAACGGAACAGCCCTAAGCGAAATCGTCGCCGCCTGGAAACGCTTTCCCCGCGTCTTGTTTTACTAAACAAAACCGCCGCGAAGGCGGCAGTGACGAGTGACAAGTGACGAATGGGAGGGACGTGCTCCGTCGCGACCGCCACGTAACGACGATGCCCTCGTTGTCGAAGCCGACAGGATTTGCGATTGCGTGGTTACAGAAGCCCTGAAAGGACATCAACTATACAGACGGGCGCGAGCGAAGCGTAACCCCGGCGGGACGACCAGTAGCCGCCAAGCCCTGAAAGGGCGGCGGAACAATCTACCGCAGTTCGTCATGCCGCGCCGCATTCTGTCGCCCCTTCAGGGCTAATGTGCTTTTGTTTGATTCCGGGGGCTACGCTACGCTTGCCCCCGTCTGTGTACCTTCGCCCCTTCGGGGCTTGTCGAAAGTTATCCCCATGAACGTTCCCGTGCGCGGCACGGACGGGGAGCTTCTTTCTAAAATTCTTCATTCTAAAAATTCTTTGCTTGCCTGACTGGAAAGAAAGCACTATACTGGAAAGGAAATGACGAGTTACGGTTCCTGTGGGCATGGAAGGAACTCATCAGGCACATGGCTAGAAGGAGGAGAAAATGAATTCTGCGGTTATCGTGGCAGCTGGGAAAAGCGAGCGGATGGGACCCAATATCGATAAGGCTTTTCTCTCGCTCGGATCGAAACCTGTCATCGCGTGGTCTCTGCTGGCATTCGAACGTTGTCCGGATATTGACCAGATCGTTTTGGTCATCCGCAAAGAACAGATCCAACCCGCGAAGGGACTGGCGACGATGTTTGGAATTTCGAAGCTGCGCACGATAATTCAGGGTGCGGGAAAGCGTCAGGATTCCGTGCAGTGCGGTCTGAAAGAGGTTGACCCCGACACGAGAATCGTGGTGGTGCACGACGGCGCGCGCCCCTGCGTTACGGCGGAACTCATCTCCGAAACCATCAAGGGCGCCAAGAGGTATGGTTGCGCCGTTGCCGCGTCGCACATCTGGGATACGGTAAAGTTCGTGGAGAAAGGAATGGTTGTCCACCATACCCTCGACCGCGAGAAGCTGTGGGCTGTCGCGACACCGCAAGCATTCGAGTTGCCGCTCCTGACCCGTGCCTACAAGGCCGTCAACGAGCAGAAGGCGACGGTCACGGACGACTCGGCGGCTGTCGAACTGATCGGCGAGCCGGTTCGTCTGATTGAGTGGAAGCGTCCGAACATCAAGATCACGACAGCGGAAGACATCCCGCTGGCAGCGGCTGTGATGCAAATCGTGTAGCGGAGGGGCGATACCAGACATGGATAAAAAATTTGCGATTTTGGGAGACATTCACGCGAACCTCGATGCCCTAAAGACGGTTGTCGAGGATGCCCGGAAAGAGGGCGTGACAGACTTCGTATCGGTCGGTGACATCGTGGGGTACAACGCCTGTCCCTCCGAGTGCATCAAGATCGTTCGCGATCTGGACTGCGTGACTGTGCGCGGAAACCACGACCACTATTGTTCCTCCGGCGAAAACCTGGACGACTTCCAACCGCTTGCCGCCAGTGTCGTCGAATGGACGCGGCGCAAGCTCACGGAGGACGATCGTGCTTGGCTACACGGACTGCCGTACAAGAAAATGGTGAACGGGTTTACGTTGGTTCACGGTACGCTGGACACGCCGGAAGCGTGGGGATACGTTTTCGACCAGTTCCAAGCGAGTGGGAATTTCAACTACCAGATCACCTCACTCTGCTTCCACGGACACACCCATGTCCCGATGATCTACCAAAAACAGCACGATGACGTCATGCGGATCGACCCCTGCAAGATTCAGGTGGTTTTCGGCAAAAAATACTTCATCAATGTCGGTAGCGTTGGCCAGCCGCGCGACGGCGACCCGCGTTGCGCGTACGTCACCTACAACGTGAAGACGAAGGAAATCGAGTTCCACCGTCTGGAGTACGATGTCGAGACTGCAATGGATCGGGTTCGCAAGGCAAACCTGCCGGAACGTCTCGCCACCCGACTGGCACAAGGGCGTTGAGGCAAACGATGGCTGACTGGATCGACATCCGCGCCGACGAACAACACATCGCGCACGAACGCGCCAAGGCGAAAAAGCTACGCGAATCCGAATGGTGGCAGGCGCAGCTGCGCAAGGGCGTCTGCCATTACTGCGGAAAGCATGTCGGGGCGAAAAACCTGACGATGGATCATGTCGTTCCCGTCGCGCGCGGCGGAACAAGCACCAAAGGAAATATCGTTCCCTGCTGTCTCGACTGCAACCAAAGCAAACGCTTTTACACACCCGCCGAACTGATTCTCCAGCAACTGGAGGACGAAGGGCAACTGCCGGAAGGTTCGCCATGCGACGATTGATCGTCGTGCAACCGCACGGTTTCTGTTCGGGTGTTGCCCGTGCCATTCGAACGGCAGAGGCACTGCTCGCGAAATTTCGCTCGGAACCCGTCTTCTGTCTGCATGAGATCGTCCACAACCGTCAGGTTGTCGATCGGCTCTCGCAACAGGGCATGGTTTTCGTCAAGTCCGTGGAGGACGTGCCGCCCGGATCCCTGCTGCTTTTTTCCGCGCACGGTGTCTCCCCTGCCGTTCGTCTCCGCGCAAACGAACGGAATCTGCGCGTGATCGATGCGACCTGCCCGTTCGTCGCGAAAGTCCATGCGGAGGTGCGCCGCTACGTGAACGAGGGACGCGACGTCATCTGTATCGGGCACCGAAACCACGACGAGGTGGTGGGAGTTTCCGGGGAAGCGCCCGGTCATGTCCAGATTGTTGAGAGCGAAGCGGAAATCGACTCCCTCCCTGCGTCCGACCGTCCGCTGGCAGTCGTGACGCAGACGACGCTCAGCATGGACTCGGTGGCAGGAATGCTGACAGTGCTTTCCAACAAGTTTCCCCGCCTTCTCCTTCCCGACACCACGGAAATCTGTTACGCAACACAAAATCGACAAGAGGCGGTACGTGCGCTTGCCGAAACCGCTCCGCTTGTCTTCGTCCTGGGATCGCGCAATTCCTCGAACAGCCTGCGACTGGTCGAAACCGCGCAACGAGCTGGTGCGGAGGCACGGTTAATCAGCGACACGAGCGATCTCAACAACTGCGCATTTCCCGAAGCGTGCATCGTCGGCTTGACGAGCGGCGCCTCCACACCGGAATCCTTCCTGTACGAGGTCATCAGCCAGTTGCGCACACGTTTCGGTTTCGAAGCCCCGAAGGAAATCACCGCCGTCGAGGAAAAAGGCTGTGTTTTCCGGCTTCCGCCGGAAGTGGATGGGAGTAGGGAGGCGGCTAACGCCGCCAGCTGAGAAGCGGGGAAGCTGAGAGGCTGAGGAAGAAGGCAGTAGGAGGCGGCTGACGCCGCCAGCTGGGAAGCGGGGACGATGGGGACAACGGGGACAATGGGGACGGGAGAATGGTAATGAAGCATTTATGGATGGTGATGGTGGTTATAGCCGCAGCACTGGTTTCGGCGAATACGATAGCCGAGAGTGGTGAAACGCAATACTGGGACAGAAGTGTCGCCGAATTCCCTCGTCTTGAAGGGGAGACGGATGATGCACCTCGACTTCAACGCGCCGTCGATGCCACTGCGAATCAAGTGCTGTTCGTGCCGAGTGGCGACTACAAGCTGTCGCAGACGCTCGCCATCACCAACTTCTGTTCGGTGCAGATGCACAAGAACGCCCGGCTTCAGGCGGCAAAACCGATGGACTTCGTGGTGCGGGTGAACTTGTCCCCTGTGTTCAAAGCCCGCGACATCATGGACTTCGGAACCTTCTTTAAGGGAGGGCGTATCGACGGATGCGGCATCGCCTCCTGTCTCTCAATCCACGGCTACATTCATTTCACTCTCCGTGATGTCTGTTTCCACAACGGAAAGGTATTCGGTTTGCGGGTGAAGGGGGAACCGGGTCCTGGAGGAGCCGAACTCAACGCATACAATCTACACTGCGTCAACAAGGTGAGCGGCAATGCGGGCAACACCGCAGTACGCGTGAGCGGATGCGATGATCATTTCACCGATTGCTGGTCGATGGACTACACCGTCGGTTTCGACATCGAGGGCGGCGCGAACCTCTTCACCCGTTGCCACGTGTGGGGCGGAGTCGTTCCCCCGCCCGCATCGGGCGAGATGCCGGAATATCTCAAAGGTTCGATCGGTTTCCGAATCCGTAAAGACTCGGCGAATGTAATCTTGCGCGAGTGTTATGCCGACACAGCCTCGATCGGTTTTTTGAACGAAGGATGGGAGGTACGCATTCTCGGTTGCAACTACTTCTACAACACGGGATGTATCAAGGGGGTCAAGCCTGAAAAGCTGGACAAGATGTACATCTTTCGGCAACCCGGTGGCTCTATGCTCGTCGCCGACGGGATGATCTGTAAAAACCTCGATGGACTGACAATCTACGAGGGTACGGGTAACGCGCGATTCCGTGACATCATCTACTGCGGCAAGAACTACGCGCCGGACGAATTCAAACCTGGAGAATGCCTATTCAAGATGAATGAATCCCGCAATCCGAAGCTCACGAACTGAACGAGAGTAACCGCCGTACACACAAAGGCAATGACAAACAAATGAACGAGAACATCATCCAACTGACTGGTTCAAAACAGGGTCCCTTCGCCCATGCGGAGTGGTGTTTCCGCGACGGAGAGCAGTGGGTCGTGACGGGACCCAACAACTCCGGTAAAACCTATCTCGCCGCCCTGCTTACCGACCAAATTCCCTGTCGCGGCGTAGTCATCGAACTCGCGGATGAGGTGGAGGGACACGTGGCCTTCCTCACTTTCGGGCAACAGCAATTGCAGACGGGCGACAGCTGGTTGCAGTCGCGTTGGCACGATAGCGTGAGCGAGGACGAACTGACCGTCGGGCAGTTTCTCTCGTTCGGGCAGGTGAACGAGATCAATCCCTTCGAGGTTCGAAAGGATGACACAGTTGAACGAAATCGTTTTAACCGGGAACGCAAACGACTCTTTCGGATTTTTGGGATCTCGGAACTAGCGAAACGGAAGCTCGTCCAGTTGTCCAACGGTGAAACGCGACGCGCGTTGTTCGTCCGCGCCTTGCTGAAGTTCCCGAAACTGCTGATTCTGGACGATCCGTTTGCGGGGCTGGATCCGTTCGCCCGCGCACACCTGAAAACCTGCCTGAACGAATTGGCGGAAACAGGGATGCATCTGCTGATGATGTTGCGGAATCCAGACGAAATCCCGTCGTGCGCGACCCACTTGCTTCGACTGGAAAAACTTCGGATCGTCGAGCAACGACCGATCCGCGCTTCCGACCGCCGAGAGTCCGAAGATTCGGATTTCTCCTCGTTCCGACTTCCAAAGCGCAAGCGGAAGGCTCACACGGAGACAAGCGAGGCGATCATTGAGATGCGGAATGTCACCGTCCGGTACGGAAAGAAGACGATTTTCGAAGGATTCAACTGGACGGTTCGACAGGGCGAACGCTGGCTGGTGATTGGTCCGAACGGATCGGGTAAGACTACGTTGATGAGCCTAATCGACGGGGACAATCCTGCCGCCTACGGAGAAGACGTGCGCGTCTTCGGTCAGCCCCGCGAACCGGGACATTCGCTCTGGGAAATCCGCAAGCGGATTGGCGTAGTCTCACCGGAACTCCAAGTCTATTTTCCGGCTGATGCCACCGTGCGCGAGGCAATCTTCTCCGGATGCATCCGCGAGGACGGAACGCCGTTGCGCCCGACAACGCAACACCGCCAAGATTACCGATCCCTGCTTGCCCGATTCGGTTTGACCCATGACGTACGTACCGCGTTCGGTTCGCTCTCGGCGGGACGGCAGAGACTGGTGCTGTTGGCGCGAGCATTGTTGCCGCGACCGGATTTGTTGATTCTCGACGAGCCATGCCTGAATCTCGACGAGAACTCGCAACGCCTTTTCCTATCGGAGCTGGAAACGCTGTTCAAAGAGAGACGGAAGTTGACCGTGTTGTATGTCGCACACCGTTCCGGACACACACCCGCAGGGATGACAAACCTGTTGATCTGCGGAGAAACATCGGGAGAGCAAGATGAAAGATAGGCTCGACAATCTGCTGGTTCAAGCCGGTCTCGCCGAAAGCAAGGAAAA
Source organism: Kiritimatiellia bacterium (assembly GCA_017544725.1). Lineage (GTDB taxonomy): Bacteria > Verrucomicrobiota > Kiritimatiellia > RFP12 > UBA1067 > RGIG8368. The sequence continues at coordinate 8,053 of JAFYDR010000015.1, read as the reverse complement.
GGCGCAACGCATGATTCTTGCGGGCGAGGTGCGCGTCAACGGTCAGGTCGAAACAAAGGCCGGCCACAAGTGGGAATCCGATGTCCAGCTGACCGTGGCCGAAAAACAGCGGTTCGTCAGTCGCGGCGGTGAAAAACTGGAAGGCGCGTTTCGTGCGTTTCCCGATTTTCAGGTGGAGGGCAAGGTCTGCCTCGATGTCGGATCCTCGACAGGCGGATTCACCGACTGCATGCTACAGCACGGTGCGCTTCGCGTGATCGCCGTAGATGTCGGGAAGGGACAGCTCCACTGGAAACTGCGGCAAGACAAGAGGGTGCATGTGATGGAATCGTTCAACGCCCGTTATCTGAAACCCGAAGACTTGCCGGAACAGCCAGAGGTCGGCGTAACCGACGTTTCGTTCATCTCCCTCAAGCTCATTCTGCCGCCGATGGCGAACGTCCTGCCACCCGGTGCGCAAATCGTCTCCCTCATCAAACCGCAGTTCGAGGCGGGACGCGAACAGGTGCCGGGAGGCGTCGTGCGCGATCCCGCCGTACGCGAAGCGGTCGTGCAGGAAATCCACCGCTTCGGCGTGGAGGAGATCGGGCTGGAATGGCTGGGCGTGGAACAATCCCCGCTGTTAGGTCCGGAAGGAAACGTCGAGTTCCTCGCGCATTGGCGGAAGGCGCGCGACTGAAAAGCTGAGAGGCGGGGGACAATGGAGACGGTGGAGACCTTGGAGACAAGTATATGTCCCCATTGTCCCCATCGTCCCCACTGTCCCCCGCCCAAAGCCGCATCCGAATCGCGCTTGAAACAAGGGCGATTCCGTGCTAGACTGGAGGGCGTTTTTCAACACAAGGAGTTTTGGCAATGGCTATGAGAGTTGCTGATTTGAAGGGAAGAACAGTTGGCGTTTGCGTGTCGGGCGGTCTCGACAGCAAGACAATCACCAAGGTGCTGACTAGCGCGGGCGTGAATGTGGTCGCGTTTTCTGCGGACATCGCGCAGCCGGACGAGCGTGACATCAACGACATCAAGAAGCGGATGGCGCCGTGCGGCGTGGAGACTGTCATCGTCGATCTGAAGAACGACATGGCGGACATCTGCTACGAAACGATCAAGTGCCAGGCGATGTACGACGGCGGCTACTGGAACTCGACGGGTATCGCCCGCGCGATTACCGTTCGCGGTCTTCTCAAGGAGATGAAGAAGCGGAAGTGCTCGGTGCTCGCTCACGGCGCGACGGGACGCGGCAACGATCAGATGCGCTTTGAGCGTTACACCAACGTGCTGGAGCCGAAATTCCTGGTTTACTCGCCTTGGCGTGACCCGGAACTGCTGGCGAAATTCCCCGGACGCACGGAGCAGGTCGCCTACCTGAAGCAGTTCGGAATCGTGGCATTCGCGGGCGGCAAGAAGAAGTACTCCACCGACGCGAACCTCGCCGGTCTCTCGCACGAGGCGGAAGATCTGGAGAGCATGGAGACGAGCATGTTGATCGTCGAGCCGACGATGGGCGTGTGGCCGAAGGATGCGCCGGACAAGATGGAGAAGTTCGTCGTTCGGTTCGACAAAGGTCTCGCCGTGCAGATCAACGGCAAGGATGTCTCCCCGCTCGAAGGCATGTTGCTCGCCAACAAGATCGGTGGACGGAACGGAATCGGCATGAAGCACGCGCTGGAAAACCGCATCATCGGTACGAAGAGCCGCGGTGTGTACGAGGCTCCCGGCATGGAACTGCTCGGCTGGTGCATCCGTTACCTCTATCAGGCGACGATGGATCGTCGCGCCGGACTGCTCTTCCAGCAGCTCTCCAAACTGGTGGCGGATCAGGTGTATGACGGACGCTGGTTCGACCCTGCGACGCAGGCGGCACGCGCTGCGATCGAGGTGTTTGCAAAGAAGGCGAGCGGCACGGTGACGGTTGACCTCTACAAGGGCAACATCTTCTTCCGTTCGCTCACGGGTTGCAACGCCTCCCTCTACAACGAGGCAGACTCTTCGATGGAGGCGAGCGAGGGATTGAACCCGGTCAGCTCGCAAGGCTTTGCTGAGATCCAGAGCGTCGAAGCTCGCATGTTGGCGAAAGCCGGTGAAATCGTTGCAAAATAGGCGGAGCATTCCGCGCCGCCAGCTGAAAAGCTGAGAAGCGGGGATGCTGAGAAACTGAAAGGTTTTGCGTGGGGGTGCGTTGCCACCCCCATTTATGTGTCTTCGTATCTAAAAGCTGACAGCTTAAAGCTACTACCTTTACGGAGTTTGACTATGATCATGCGAAAAAGCCTGTTTGCCGTTTGCCTAGCAATCGGTGCGAGTCTGTTGGTTCCATCGGTGATGGCGCAGGAGATTATCCGGTGCGACTTCACGCAATCGCTCCGTACCGTACAGGTTGACAGCATGGGCAGTTTTCACGGGGTTCTGCCGAAAGGGTGCGGGGAGAATTTCACCGGCTGGACGACGGTGCGTTCTCGGACGGAGGAAATGCGGGAGGGAGACGTCTCCTTCCTCCGTTTCCAGACGGAAGGCGACACTGGACAATATGTGGTCGGACCTTTTTCACTTCAGTCGCCGGGCGTTTTCCGTGTCCGAGTCAAGTACCGTTCCAGTGAGCCGCTTTCGATTGGCATCCGCCAGATGGATGCGCCCTACCAGATGTACTGGATCAGCGAGGTCGTTGCCAACAACTGGCAGGAGAAAGAGTTTGTCTTCGCAATCCGAAAACCCGCAGAAAACCCCGTTGGACTCTTTTTCTGGACGCCCGTGGGTACGGCGGATTTGGCAAGCCTCTCCCTCGCCACTGCCGACGATTCCGCTATCGCGGCGTTGATTCGGCGTCCGCCGAAAACCGTGACGCGCTTCCTGCGTCACACCCGTTTTCCGTACGGCTTGCCCAATGCGTGGAATGTGAATCGGGAATGTTTCTCCGGCACCTGCGAAGTGGATCCGGAACTCCGCGCAGAGGACGGACTTCCCGTCCTGAAAATCGACTCGAAGGATCCGTTCGCGGTGTGGAGCGAACCCTTCCAAACGAGTGATCCGAAACAACCGATCCGCGTCACCGTTCGGTATCGCGCGAACGGCACGTGGCGCGTTCAAGCGTTGAAGGAAAACCAGCAGGTTGTCAAGACCGATGAGCTGCCGCCTTCGACAGAGTGGATCACACGTTCCTTCACGTTTTCCCCAGACCAATTGGCGGAAGCGTATGTACTACGCTTTTCGGGACATGGAACATTGCGTCTGGACGAAGTGACGGCAACACGCGCGAATGTCGATGAACCGCAAACACGCACCGAAGTCGCACTCGCTGTGACGGAGGGAGAGATTGCGCGGAAAACGCGCATTCACTTCGCCGATGAACCGGCGCGTGCACGTGCATTCGTGGTACACCCGCAAGCGGACGGGAAGTTGCGCGTATTCGTCGCCAACCTCTACGGCGAACGCAAGGAAGTGCAGTTGCCGACAGCTAGCAAAAAGGACAGCGCGGAAGTCGAATTCTCGTACGACTGTTTCCCCGAGACGAAGTTGGGACAGTTCCGAATCGAAGCGTACATGGAGAAAGACGGGTCCCCGATCTCACCGATCGAAGAGATGATCGTCACACGCATTGAGCGTCCGGTGGCGTGGGGACGCGACGCGCCAGACTCGCCGTTCGGCTGCCATTTTCTGCCCAAGGAAGAGATCATCCTGACGATGAAGGCGGGCGGTATCAACTGGGCACGTTTCCACGACGCCTGTACGGATCTCACGGGATGGGCGCACTTGGAACCGCAGAAAGGCACTTGGAAATTCCGCGACGAGGAGATCCATCGATTCCGCGACCACCACATCAAAATTTTCGCCCAGCTCGGTACGGCACCCACATGGGCCACGCACTACAGCGACCTCGGATGTCGCCAGATGGGGTACTTCGAACGGTACTTGCGACCAACCAACACGCTCGACTGGGTCGCGTACGTGCAAACCGTGGTGAAACGATACAACGGCGTAATCGACGAGTACTTCATTTGGAACGAACCGTGGGGTAGATGGTGGAAAAGCGCACAAGACATCCGCTACTACGACCAGAAGAAAGCGGGATATGATTTCGGCGTCTTCTCCCGCCTGACCTACCAGGCGGCGAAACGGGCGAACCCCAACGCACGAATCTGCGGGTACAACACCTACGCATCCACGTCCGGAGAGAGCTGGACGAGAGAGGTGGAATCCGCCGGGGCGTACGCGGCATGTGATCTGATTGATTTCCACTTCTACACCACCGGAAAACGATGCTGCCCGAACCAAAGCGAAAACGTTTCGGACGCAGCATTGTGCCCGATCCGCGAACAGCATCCCGAATGGACCAAGCAGGTCAAGCCCGTGTACATGAGCGAGGGACAAGGAGCCAGTAAGGGATATGGAGGCGGCAACTCCCACTTGAGCGGAATGTACCGTGCCAGCGTTCCGTGGGAACCGGAGAACGAGAGCGAAAGTATCCGCATCGCGGATGCGCAATGCCGCTACACCGTGAGTCTGCTGGCGGAGGGGATTGACAAGGTGTACCTCTACACCGCACACAGTTACACCACGCTCGCCGTCAAGCCCGCCTATCTGGTACTGCTAGCCGCCGACGGATTCCCCCACCCCTCCTACGCCGCCTATGCGCAACTCGCGCGACGAATCGAGGGCAAGAAATTCGTTCGCCTGGAACGCCTCGGAAAGAACGGCGGCAGCTACCTCTTCTCGGACGGAAAAACGAGCTGCCGCGTGTTGGCAGAACTGACACACGAAGAACTGCTCCAGCTAGCCCGCGAAAACAGTTGGCGCATCACCGACCTCTTCGGCAATCCTGTCACCGCCAAACGCATCCTGCCCGGCACCCTCGCTTTCGCGACAGGCGGCAATAAAGAATGAAGAAATAAGAATGAAGGTGCGGCGAAGCCGCCAGCTGAGAAGCGGGGCAGCGCACAGCACTGCCTGTCATTTCTTCATTTTTATTCTTCATTGCCGCCCCCAGCGGCTTGCTTCCTCGTCCTTTCACTCGTCACTCTTCACTGGCAGCGCCAGCTGGGAGGCAGGGGGTTCTGTGCGCGGGCATATCATGCCCACGTCCCCCACATAAAGAAAAGGCGGTGAAAACCACGGGGACACCCCACTTCAAATTTCTCAAAATATAGGCTTGTCTATTTCAGAAAAATCGGGCATAATAGACCTCTCTTTTTACGAATGATTGGCGGTGCCGTTGGGAATCGCCGGTAATGAGAAAGGTTGGGATCTTATGGGTACAGGCCGTACATTAAACAAAGCTCCGCGCACGCGTCCGATTAAAAGTCAGGGCGAGAAACGCCGTCGCGAGAAGGCGCAGCGCGCCCGTCTCGTGAAGATGGGTATGGATGAGGCGGTTGTCGCCAAGATGCAGGCGGAGGATGTCCGCAAGCTCGTCCAGAAACCGACGGACGTGAAGAAAAAGGTGCAGAAGGCGGCAGCCGCTGTGGCGGCGGCGGAAAAATAAGCCAGAGTCTCTTTTCTTGGTTTGTGTTTCTCCTTTGGCGTCGCCGTCTGAACGGCGACGCTTTTTTATTGCCGATGGACCGTTTCTCCTATCTAATCCGACGCCTCCTGCTGGTGATTCCGACCTTTCTTGGAATCACAATCGTCTGCTTTTCCCTGACCCGTTTCCTTCCCGGCGGTCCCGTTGATATCCAGCTGGCCAAACTGCGCGCGGGTTCGGAAGGGCCGGCGGCGGCCACGGTAGCCGGCGGGCAGATGCAGGTGACGGAACAGTATCGCAAGGAATTGATGCGGCAGTACGGTTTTGACAAGCCGATCCTCCAGCAGTATTGGAACTGGCTGGTCAACCAGCGTATGGGAATGCGGATTCCCTCGTACAGCATCAACCAAAACAAGACCGCATGGGAGCTGATCAGCTCCCGCATCCCGGTCTCGCTCTGGTTCGGCATCACCAGCTTCCTCCTCACCTACCTCATCTGCATCCCGCTCGGCATCGCGAAAGCGTTACGCCACCGAACCACGTTCGACATGGCGTCGAGCGTCATCGTATTCATCGGCTATGCAATCCCTTCCTTCGCGCTGGCGATGATTCTGAAAATGTTTTTCTGCGGAACGGTGGAAGGATTGGCCGATGTCTTCCCGCTCGGCGGATTCGAGTCGGACTTCGCGGGCGTGGTTCCGTGGACCACGCGTCTCGCCGATCGCGCCTGGCACATGATTCTACCCGTAGCGTGTTACGTGTCCGGCAACTTTGCCGTGCTGACGCTGATGATGAAAAACTCGCTTCTGGATCAGATCTCCAGCGACTACGTGCGGACCGTGCTGGCGAAAGGAGCCTCCCGCAAGCGTGCGATTTGGGGACATGCCTTCCGCAACGCATTGATTCCAATCGCCACGGGATTCGGGCGAGTCCTGAGCGTTCTCTTCGCCGGTTCAATCATCATCGAGACGATTTTCGAAATTCCGGGTATGGGCCGCCTGAGCTGGGACGCACTGATCGGTCGCGACTATGCGGTATTCATGGCGTTGCTTGCGTTGACCTCTGTCTTCCAGCTGGCGGGCAACCTGCTCTCCGATTTCTGTTATCTGCTGATTGACCCCCGTCTTCACTTTGGAAAGGATTGAGATGTTTTCACCGCTGACAAGGAAACGATTCCGAAACTTTTGGCGAATCCGCCGTGCGCGGGTTTCGCTGATCGTGTTGTCGGTCCTCTTCCTGATCAGTCTCTTCGCGGAATTCGTCTGTCCCTTCCGTCCGAATGACGTCACCAACGTCGCGGAACTGGAACTCTACCGTACCGTCCGCGTCTCCATTGTACCGGAAATGCACGTGGGACGACTGGATGTGACGCCCGATCTCTCCATCGTTCGCCCCATCTGCTGCGACACCTTCCTCGCGCCGAACGAGCATTCTTTTTCCCGTGCCTTCACCTTCCCCGACGCGATGCGCGATTCGCTGACCAAACGCTTTGCGGGCAAGGCGTGCGACAAGGAAACCTTCGTGATTACCCCCACTGCCACGGGAACGCAATTCATTCGTTCTGCACTGGCCGTGTTACCCAAAATCGAGGCTCGGGAAAAACCTACCACAGCACGGATTCTCCTCCGCCAATCGGACGAAATCGCGGTTCCCTTCCAACTTCGTTTTCGTCGTAACGCAGAAGGCGTCCCTTATTCGATTGATCAAAAAGAGTGGCTGGCACGTGTTCCCGAATCCGCACGAACGGAAATCCTGAACATGGTTTCGCGCACATTCAAGGGAGAGGCGCCGAATCAGCAGTTCGACTGGAGTCAAGTGAAAGAAACGCAGCTCGGAAGCGTCTCCGTCTCTTGCGCGCGCGATGAAATTTCCTGGCCGTATCCGCCCGTCGGTAAACATTTCATGGGATTCGATGAAGCGGGACATGACGTCTTCGCGCATGTGGTTTACGGAATGCGGATCGCCATGCTCTTCGGTTTGCTCCTCGTGATCTGGGCGATTTTCGGCGGCATCGTTTTTGGGGCTCTGCAAGGTTATTTCGGTGGATGGGTCGATATTCTGGGACAGCGCGTCACGGAAATCTGGAGCGCCCTGCCTTTTCTCTATGTCATGATCTTCGTTGGATCCGCACTCGGTCGCTCGTTCGCCCTCTTGCTGATCTGCTACGGGCTGTTCAACTGGATCGGGATCGCGGCGTATATGCGTGCCGAGTTCCTGCGACTGCGCCACATGACCTTCGTGGAAGCCGCGAAGTGTCAAGGACTCTCGCCCCGCCGAATCATCTTCTCGCACATCCTGCCCAACGCCCTCACCCCGTTGATCACGCTCTTCCCCTTCATCCTGATCGGCGCGATCAGCTCGTTGACCGCACTTGATTTTCTAGGATTCGGATTGCCTCCGCTCACACCCAGTTGGGGCGGCTTGCTCAAACAAGCGCAGGAATACCGGTGGGCCTGGTGGCTCATCCTCTTCCCATCCCTCGCCCTCTTTACCGTCATGATCCTCTCCGTCCTCGTCGGAGAAGGCCTCCGAGATGCTTTTGACCCACGTCAGCAAAACCACCTGGAGTAGGCGGCGCGCGATGCGCGCCGCCCAGCTGAG
>JAFYDR010000255.1 GCA_017544725.1 Kiritimatiellia bacterium | reverse complement strand
GATACGGTGGTGGCAGCATAGCCCATGATACCCATGAAGCCGTTCGCCATTGCGGCAGCGTCATTCGTCGCCTGCTGCGCGGCGGTGATGCCGATTAACGCCTGTGGTCCGTAGATGAAGAAACCCGTGCCCATCAGCAGTAGCGTCGCCTGCCATATCGGTGCTCCCGCTGGGAGGCACCAGAAACCCAGTGCGCAGAGAGCGGTGAAGAGCATGCAGAAGAGACAGGTGCGGACACCGCGCCCGGCGAAGACCTTGTCCGTAATCCAGCCAGCGAAGACCGTGCCGACCACCGCAGCCAGCTCAAAACCGATCATCATCAGACCGCCCTTTGAGACATCGATCCCCTTGTATTCCTTGAGGAATGTCGGTCCCCAGTCGAGGAAGCCGAAACGTACCACGTAAACAGAGAAGTTCGCGATGGCGCAAAGCCAGATCACCTTGTTCGTGAATACCATCCGGCGTCTGTCGGCATCCGTTACCTCGCGCTTTTCGGTCTGCGCGGTCTCTCCTCGCAGATCGGAGAGGTCGAGTTCCGGCAGCCCGTCCTCGTGCGGACCGTCCTTGACGCAGAAGAAGCAGAATACCGCGGCCAGTAGCGCGAGCGCTGCCGGGACGTAAAAGAACCAGCGCCAGCCGAATCCACAGGAGAGCAGTAGCGAGCAGAGGCCGAGCGCGAGCGCGGAACCGAAGGAGTGCGAGGTGTTCCAGATGGACATCTTGGTTGCCAATTCCTTCGGATGAATCCAGTGCGTCAGCATCTTCGCGCACGGCGGGAAACCCATGCCCTGCGTCCAGCCATTGATAATCCAGAACGCGGCGAAGAGTATTGTCAGGGAGGTACAGCCGAAGAGGAAGTTCATGACCGCCGAGAGCGCTAGTCCCAAAGCCATGAAGATGCGTCCGTTCAAACGATCTGCCCAGAATCCGTTCACGAAGCGGCTCACTCCGTATAACACACCGTGCACGGTGAGAATCGTACCGATTGCCTCGATGGAGATGACGCCCTCCTTCAACATCTCCGGTTGAGCCATCGATAGGTTTTTACGGGTGATGTAAAAGAACATGTAGGCGATCATACTGCAGATGATGAACCGCCACTGTGCCCGCGTGAATTTCTTTTGCTCTTCTTGTGTCATTTCTCTCTCTCCTTGATGTCGTTGTTTTATTCCAGTCCGAACGCCTTCCTCGCGAACTCGTTCATCTGTCCGGTGCGGTAGGTGAAGTCCAGCGAGTTGTAGCGGTCACGCATGTGCGCCGCGACGTTGACATTTTCGAATGACACTTGACGTGTCACGCCAATCTCCTCCGGTTCCGCCGGAGCGCCTACGACGCGCAACCGCCGCTCGACCTCCTTCGCGGGAAGCAGCTGTTTCTCCAGTCGCGCCTTGATTTCCGGCCAACGGGTCTTGGCGATCATCAGTTGTGCACGTAACCCGTCCTTGTCTAGATACTTCGCTTTGGTCGTCGTCACGCCAACGTCTGGAAACGGCGTCCCCTCAAAGAGCTTACGTGCGATCGCCTCTTCCTCCGGCCATTCCGGCCACTTGGCGACGCAAGCATCCACGTCCAGTTTCGTGTAGTCGAAGGCGAGAATCTGCTCAAAAAACTTAGCCATGAAATGCGTGTACACGCCCACCTGAATTCCGTGCGGTACGATGTCACCCTTGTAAGTATGGTCGCGCATCTCCAGAATATGGCTGAACATGTGTTCCGCACCCGAAGCGGGGCGAGAACTCTGCATATCCTGCATCGCGAATCCGCCGAGCATCAGTCCTTCGACGAACTTGCGTAACGGCTCCGTTTCCATCGCGGCAACGCCTTCCGGGTTGCACAACGCTTCGGGCAGACCGCCCTGTACCGTGTTCCACGCACGCTCATGCCACGGTGTCGCGCCCAGTTCGTACGCGAGAATCCAGTCCGCACCCGCTGGCACCTTCGCCAGCAAATCCGCAAAACCGCTTGCCGCCATCCACTTCGGTGCCGTCCGCATCACATCGAGATCCGCTATGATCGCGCGCGGTGCAGGACAAGCATACGTTTTCTTCGCACCCTCCGGAGAACGGATCGACGCACCGAAACTCGAATACCCATCCACACTTGCCGCTGTTGCGCAGACAAGATACGGAACGCCTAGATCGCCCGATGCCAACTTCGTTAAGTCGTTCACCACGCCCGACCCGACCGCAACCGGAACCGGGTCACCTGACGCCGCATCTGCGTTCTGCAAGACGCTACGTACCTCTTCCACATAATGGTAATCCGCGTGGAATGTCTTTCCTCCCGGCTCCAGAATGTATTTACCTACCGAGACCCCGGCCTCCTCCAGCAACGCAGCGGTCTTCTCGCCAGCTGCCGCCCAAGTACGCGGATCAGCTACGATAAACGCATTCTTCTTTCCAGGGAACTGCTCCGCGAACACGCGAGGCGTCTCCGTTAATACGCCATCTCCGATCACGCACTCCCGCGTATCCGTAGCCGTCTTTAACGCTTCCTCCAAACGGGTTGACATAACACCAAATCCTTCCATGAACGGTAACATGATAAACAAGGTCTAATATATCTCTTCCAGCGGTTTTCCTCAAGAACGAAATTGTGGCAACGGGACTGGGTAGGTGTCGCGAGCCGGGCAAGCGGGTTAAGCGTGTTAAGCCGGTTAGGCTGGGTAAGCGTGTTAGGCAGAAGTCCGAAGTCCTACAGTGGGCGCGACAAGTACGATCCTGAGAAGGTTGGTACCGCCAACTGAAAAGCGGGACTGTAAGTCGCCAATGACAAATGCTAGGGGCGAATCTGCGTTTTTCGCCACCAGTTCAACTATCGCTTGAAAAAGAAAACAACAGAAACAACTTACAAAACAACTTGTCTTTAGAGCGCGGGCTAACTCGCCCACGCCCCAATAGTCGATCCCATAAAGGCAACGGGGACGTTGCCCCTCCCCACTGCCATGCGTGAACGGCTCAATCCGACCACCTAACTACCGAACCGTTCGCGAAGCGAAGTTATAGGCAAAGGAGAGGTGATGCGCAGACCGGTTGGTCCGTGCACCTCTTTCAGTTGTTGTATTCAGGTTGTTCTAGTTGTTTCCAAAATCCTCTCGTGTCCATGAGATGGGTGAATTACGCAGATGCGATCAAATGCTAGTGCCTTCAATTTCCCCGCTTTGTTTTTTCGATTCGTTCTGTTATACTGACTTCAGCAAAAGGAACATGAGATGAATCGGAATAAGTATGCCAAAAGCCGTCAGTCCCAGAATGGTGGTTTGACTCTCCCTTCGCGTACCGATGCGATGCTCCCGTTCGGCGGATTTCGTATCGGCCGGATTATTGGATTCGGCTTCTTTGTGTGCGCCATAAGTTGTGCCGTGGCGGAGACGATGCCGCCGCCTGGTTTTTGTGCCGTTCCTGCGAATCCGCAGTTTCGCTTTGTTCATGGGTTAACCGATCTGAACGGGGAAGCCTCCCCCATTTCCAATGCTTATTATTTGGCGGAGTTTCCCGTGACTTGCGCAGAGTATGCAAGGTACGTTGTATCCGTATCGAATGAGACGGTGCGAGTCCCGAACTTTTGGAAGGAGAGAGAATTTCCACCGGAAAAGGCGAATCATCCGGTCACGGGAGTTTCCCGTCTGGATGCGGAAAGATACTGTCAGTGGTTGGGGCGGCAGCAGACGAACTGGAACTTCCGTTTGCCAACTGAGGCGGAGTGGGAATGGGCGGCGAGCGGTCCGAACCGGAGGTCGTATCCGTGGGGTAATGCGGCGGAGGTTACGTTCCAACCACGTACCGGAAAGCTAATGACGAAGATGAATTATCAGGCGGTTGCGGCACTGGCTGCGTTGACCAATTCGGTTGCGACGAATGCGTTGTACGTGAGCATCTCATCCGAAACATTCGGAACACGGGTTGATGTGACCAACCTGTTGAGCATCTCGACCAGAGGCGTGGTGATCGGGTGGCACGACCCGCAGAAGCGCACCGGATACATTCTCACCGACTTGTTCAAGAAAATGTTGCAGTCGGGAGGATTCACCACGCCGGTCGATGCGTATCCGAAAAATATCAGCCCGTTTGGATGCCGTGATATGGCGGGGAACTGTTGGGAATGGACATCCTCAATTATCCCTGCGCAAACAGGACTCAAAAAAGGAGTCAAAGCCTCAGCGATTCGCGGTGGCTCGTGGTTTTCCGATAAGAAATCATGTGAGGTTGTCTTCCGCGGAGAAGCTCGGCAAGGTGGCGGCGCCTACGCCACTGTAGGTTTCCGCGTGTTGGCAGAACCCAAGAAGGACGGAAAGGGGACACCATGAGCGCAGGACGTTTCATCACTTTCGAAGGTCCTGAAGGGAGCGGGAAAAGCACACATATCCAGGAACTGGAATCCTTCCTTGCTCAGCAGGGAATTCGATCGATTCGTACGCGAGAACCAGGCGGGACAAAACTGGGTGAGCGGATTCGCGAGCTCTTGCAGCACGACGCGGCAGGTGAGTCACCTGTCGCACGTGCGGAGGTGATGCTCTTTCTCGCCAGTCGTGCGCAACTGGTGGAAAACGTCATCCGCCCTGCTTTGGCAGAGGGGGTCTGGGTTCTGGCCGACCGTTTTGACGATTCGACCTTTGCTTATCAGGGGTATGGGCGGGGTTTCCCGATTCAGGAACTACGCCTAGCCGATACGTTTGCTACGGGTGGGCTTGTTCCCGATCTGACTTTTCTGCTCGATGTTCCGTTGTCCGTAATGCGTGAACGGCTTTCCGAACGCGATACGCAAGATCGCTTTGAACGCGAGGGGATGGAATTTCATCGCAAGATTCGGGATGGTTTTCTTCAACTGGCGGCAGAATCTCCCGATCGCATGGTGGTGGTGGATTCTTCTCGCGCGCGTGAGGTTGTTCGTGCCGAAATCGAAGAGGTGGTGCGGACGCGATTTCTCCTTCAATCCGGAGCTGCGACATGAGACCGAATGAAATACTGGATTTGTTCCGAAAGGCTTTCGAGACCGGACGTTCTGCGCAGTCGTACCTGATTACGGGGTCGATTCGCGAGATGGGGAGCAAGCTGGCGGTTCAGATGAGCCAAGTCTTGTACTGTCAGTCGCCCAACAAGCCTTGTGGCAAATGCGAGGCATGCCGCAAGGTGGAGGAACGACTGAATGTCGATGTCCACTGGATTTTTCCCGAAAAGAAGTCGCGCATCATCAGTGTCAAGCAGATGCGGGAACAGGTGCTGGCACCGCTTTCGGAAACCTCATTTGCAGGCGGTTGGAAAGTGTGTATCCTCGTCGGTGCAGATTGCCTGAAGGAAGAGGCAGCGAACGCCTTTCTCAAGACGCTGGAGGAACCGACGGCACGAACGCTTTTCATCTTGCTTTCCGACAGCCCGCAACGGTTACTCCCTACGATTGTCTCCCGTTGCCAGCGAATCGATTTGGAGGAAACCCGCGAACTGGTTGAACCGTTCCAGAGCCGCGTGCTAGATGTTCTCGCGAGCCCCTATTTGCGCAATTCCGTGGAACGTATGGCGATGTCCGGACAGTTTGTGTCAATCCTTGCCGATATGAAGGCGAAAGCAGAAGAGTGGGTGAAGGAAGAGGAGTCGAAACTGGAAAAAGACGGCGAGGTTTTGGAAGAGAAGGATGTTCATCTCGCGCGAGTTAGCGCCCGTTACCGTGAACTGAGAAAAGATTTGGTGAGCACCATGTCTCGCTGGTACCGGGATTTGATGGTCCTGGTGGTAGGTGGTGATGAGTCTTTGGTGTACAATCAGAAACAGTTGGTGGTACTCCGGGAACGTGCGTCCCGATTGAAACTGCATCATGCGCTCTATAACTTGAAGGCGATCGAAGAATTGGATCGCCAGTTGGAAATGAATCTCAAAGAAGAACATGTTTTTGCATACGCGCTGGACCGTATCCGTCATGGTCTGCCGACGGCAAATGGATAAGCCCCATGAAGTAGTTTCAAAACTACGGAATACACGCATTGGTTGTTCAGGAAACTTGCCTATAACTTCGTAGGGCGGCGAGGCCGCCCGGCTGAGAAGCGGGGAAGCTGAGAGGCTGAGAAGTAAGCAACCAGAGGTTGCAGTGACGGATGGGAGGGACGCGCTCCGTCGCGTCCGATTGCGTAACGACGATGCCCGCGTCGTCGAAACCGGCAAGTTATCCCCATGAACG
>JAFYDR010000254.1 GCA_017544725.1 Kiritimatiellia bacterium | reverse complement strand
TTTCAGCTGCTAGCTTTTAGGTGTGCTGTTGGGGTACACTTGCCTATAACTTCGTAGGGCGGCAGAGCCGCCAGCTGAAAAACGGGGAAGCTGAGATGCTGAGAAGTAAGCAACCAGAGGTTGCAGTGACGAATGGGAGGGACAGGCGGCGAAGCCGCCAGTTGTGAAACTAAGAAACGGGGACGGTGGAGACAATCGAGACGGAGGTTTAGTCGTCAGTCTCGCTAGTCCTGCCAGTCTCGCCAGTCCGTTCCGTCGCGGGCTATCTCCCCGTTGCCCGAAACTAAAGTTATTCCCATGAATATTCCCGCGGGTGGCGCGGACGGTGAGCTACCCACCCAACCATCGGCAATCTTATCCCGACATCAGCAACCTTGCTCATTTTACTTCACCAGTTGAAAACGATTTGGTATAATATCGACACTTTTGGAGGTTTCCCGTGGCGAAGACGATACAGGATTTGATTATTGGTCTGAAGGCAGGTGAACTCCCGACGGTAGAGGATTTGTCGCAATTGCTAGCCGTGCGGGGGAATGATTCGCGTCTGCTGTTGCAGGCTGCCGACTCTGTCCGCTCTGCCGTCATGGGTAACGCCGTCCACATTCGCGGCATCATCGAATTCTCCAACATCTGCCGAAACGATTGCTTGTACTGCGGGATTCGTCGCTCGAACAAGGCTGTCTCACGTTACCGGATTCCCGACGAGGAAATTCTGGAAACGGCGGCACACGCAAAAGAATGGGGTTGCGGTACGGTCGTTCTCCAATCGGGCGAAGATCCGTACTACGTAGCGGAACGGATTTCCAAACTGGTGCGTGCGATTCACGCGATGGATTTGGCAATTACCCTTTCGCTGGGTGTTCGTCCCCGCGCTGAACTGCGGGCATTCCGTGAGGCGGGTGCTGATCGCTATCTGCTTCGGTTCGAGACTAGTAATCGCGCGCACTTCGCAAGGCTCCATCCGGACGCGCCCATCGAAGATCGAATTCGTTGCTTGAGCGACCTGCGCGAACTCGGATTCCAAGTCGGCAGCGGATTCATGATCGGATTGCCGGACGCCACGCTGGAGGACGTCGCACGGGATCTCCTATTCACGCGACAACTGCAACTAGACATGATTGGATGCGGCCCGTTCCTTGCCCATCCTGACACACCGTTGCGCAACAGCGGGCAGTTGCCCGAGAAATCGGTCTATTATCATGTGATTGCCCTTCTGCGACTCCTGAATCCCCACGCACACATCCCTGCGACAACCGCATTCGACGCACTGGACAAAGAGAGCGGTCGGAATCGTGTGCTGGAAGGCGGAGCGAACGTGTTCATGCCGAACCTGACCCCCGGCAAGTATCGGAAGCAGTATCTGCTCTATCCGAACAAACCATGCGTTGATGAGGAGGGCGGTGCCTGTATGCTTTGCATTCGCGGACGCCTACATTCGCTCGGCAGAGAAATCGCGACAGGACGCGGTGACGCGTGGCGGCTGACAAATGCAGAAAGGAGCAACGCATGACGATACAGGTCAACGGGAAACAACAAGTTGTTGCCGAGGGAGTCCATACGGTGGAAGAGCTTTTGGAATCCCTCGGTGTGAAAGCGAAAGGAATCGCTGTTGAGATCAACGGTGAAATCCTCTCGTTCGACCAGCTCAATTCGGTGCAGTTGTGCGAGAACGATCAGGTCGAAGTAATTCAATTCGTTGGAGGAGGTTAAGAGGATATGAAAAATTTAGTCATTGCCGGACGAGAATTCCGTTCCCGTCTATTTATCGGAACCGGGAAGTTTGGTTCAGCCGTTACGATGAGCCGCGCGATTGAGGAGTCGGGGGCGGAACTGGTGACGGTGGCATTGCGCCGTGTCGATTTAGAGAAAGCACCAGATGAGGATCCGTTGATCTCGCATCTGGATCCAACCCGTGTGGTGATCGTGCCGAACACCAGTGGTGCGCGCACGGCGGAAGAGGCTGTACGCATTGCGAAACTCGCCCGTGCGGCGGGCGGTTTCGAGTGGGTAAAATTGGAACTGACACCAAACCTCCACCATTTGTTACCCGACCCGATCGAGACCTTCAAGGCTGCGGAGATTTTGGTGAAGGAGGGATTCCATGTCCTGCCCTACATCAACGCAGATCCCGTGCTTGCGAAACGGCTGGAGGAAATCGGCACCGCTGCCGTAATGCCGCTTGCAGCCCCCATTGGAACCAACCTCGGACTGCAGACCAAGGCGATGATTGAGATTATCATCCAGAACGCCCGCATTCCTGTCGTGGTTGATGCCGGATTGGGACTGCCCTCCCATGCTGCTACGGCTATTGAAATGGGGGCTGCCAGTGTGCTGATCAACACCGCCATCGCCTCAGCGAAAGATCCGGTGAAAATGGCTCGCGCGTTCGCGAAAGCGGTAGAGGCTGCGGAAGAAGCGCGCGACGCCACCCCCCGCGAAGCCCGCTCGACAGCCACCGCCTCCTCTCCCCTGACAGGCTTCCTCTGGGAGGGAAAGCAGTAAAGGCGGCAAAGCCGCCAGCTGAGAAGCAGGGATGCTGGTTAAGCGTGTTAAGCCGGTTAAGCGCGTTAGGCTGGTTAGGCGCGTTAAGCAGAAGTCTGAAGTCCGAAGTCTGGAGTCCTACTACGGTCGCGACAAACACGTTAAGAATGTTGCCAATGTGGAAATGTTCGACGCGGGTATTGCCGTTACACAAGCGGACGCGACGGAGCGCGTCCCTCCCATTCGTCACTGCGTGAAACGACTAAGCTTAACATGCTTAACTCGCTGGCGGCTTTGCCGCCTGTATTCAGGTTGTTCATGTTGTTTCCAAAATCCTCTCGTACGCATGAAATGGGTGAATTACGCAGATGCGCCAAACTAAAAGCTCTCTTCATTTCGTTCTTGTCTCCGGCGGGAGATTATGATTTACTGAACGTTGTTTCAACGGTCTAATGAAAGGGAGGTATTGTGATGACACCTTTGATCTGGCTTATTGCGGGAATTATTTTGTTAATCATGGAAGTAGCGACGCCCGGTTTCGTCATCTGTTTCTTCGGATTGTCGGCAATCACCGTCAGCCTTTTGGCGAAACTGATTCCCTCATTCGGTGCGGCGTGGCAGTGGTTCGCATTCTCCGTGTTAGCGATCCTCTATACGATTTTCCTGCGTCGGTTCCTCACGAGGATTTTTGTCGGAAAAAGTGAAACAACCTCGTCGAATCCCGATGACGACACGACTGGCAAGGTCGTTCGGGTCACGGCGGACATCAGTCCGAATATCCCCGGACGCGTGGAGCTGAACGGTACGAACTGGACGGCAGAGGCCAATGAGTCGATCCACTGCGGGGAGTATGTCCGAATCCTCGCACAGAACAATCTCACGTTGAAAGTTGAGAAGGTCAATTAACCAAAGAAAGGAAACACACCATGGAACAAGCGCCTGTCATCGTTGGAATCATCGTCGCATTCGGAGTCTTGTACACATTTCTGAAATGTGTGCGAATCGTGCCGCAAAAGCAAGCGTATATCGTAGAGCGACTGGGAAAGTATTCCCGTACGCTGGAAGCGGGACTTCATGTTCTGACTCCGCTGATTGAAAAAGTCGCCTACAAGCACACGCTGAAAGAGCAGGTCATCGACGTGCCGCCGCAACAGTGTATCACGAAGGATAACATCCGTGTGGAAGTCGATGGCATCCTTTACCTGCAGGTAATGGATCCGGTCAAGGCATCCTACGGTATCGGGAACTATCTTTTCGCTACGGCGCAGCTGGCACAGACCACCATGCGTAGTGAAATGGGCAAGCTCGATCTGGACCGTTCGTTCGAGGAACGCGAACAGATCAACGGCTCGATCGTCGAAGCGGTTGACCGTGCTTCTGACCCGTGGGGCGTAAAGGTGACGCGCTACGAGATCAAGAACATCACGCCGCCGCAAACCATTCGCGATGCGATGGAAAAGCAGATGCGTGCGGAGCGTGAGAAGCGCGCCATCATCGCCGAGTCCGAAGGTGAACGCCAGGCGAAGATCAACCGCGCTGAAGGTGACAAGCAAGAGGCGATCGCCCGTTCCGAAGGTGAAATGCAACGCCGCATCAACGAGGCGAGAGGTCAGGCGGAGCAGATCCAGCTGGTCGCCGAAGCCCAAGCTCTCGGAATCCAGAAGGTGGCTCAGGCTATCAACTCCCAGGGTGGAAACGAGGCGGTTAACATGCAGCTCGGCCAGCAATATCTGGAGCAATTCGGGAAACTCGCGAAGACCGGCAACACGATGATCATCCCGACCGACCTCGCCAATGTCGCCGGCGTACTGAAGGCCGCCACGACAATCGTCAAGGGTGTCGAGAAAAACTAACTTGGGAAGTGTGACCGTGACTACACTGAAATACCTCCGCGCTTGTTTCCGGTGGCGCGATGTCGCAGACGCGGCGCGCACGACCATCCGAATGGATGAAGGTACGAAAGAGCCGAGTAGCGCGTGGAAACGGAGGATCCTGCTGGCGGAACATTCGCCCATCCGCCAGATGATCTTCAAGTGGAAATGGCACGACCTGAAGTACTGGATCAGCGTGCATTTCGTCCGGCATAAATTCGGGATCGAGCATTTCGTCAGCACCCAACGTACAGACCGCACGGGTGTCAACCGCGATGAGGCGCCGCAAGACGCACCAGTCGATCACGAATGCTTCGCCAACGCGCAAGCCATGATCTTTATCTCTCGCAGACGCCTCTGCCACCAAGCCTCGTCCGAAACGACGGAGGCGTGGAAAATGGTGCTGGAAGAGGTAAAGAAGATCGAACCGGAACTGTACAGTGTCTGTGTTCCCGAATGCGTCTATCGTGGCTTCTGCCCCGAATTCAAAACCTGTGGGTATGTGAATACGGAGGCGTTCCGAAAAGCGCGAGCCGCCTATGTCGGGGAACCGAAATCCGCCCAATAGGATCGGGTACAAAGGAGAACTATGTCAATCGACAAGAACCGCAATGAGGAAACCGCCCAAGGGGAACGTCTGCAGAGTGTGCTTTCCCACAGAGGAATCTGTTCGCGGCGGCATGCCGCCGATCTGATTGCGACGGGTGTCGTTTCCGTCAACGGGAAAGTCGTGCTGGAGCGCGGATTCCGGGTCAATCCCGCAACTGATGAAATCCGCGTCTCCGGCAAGCTCCTGCCGAAAGAGGTGGAAGAACAGCATACCATCCTCCTTTACAAACCACGTGGCGTCATCTGCAGCGCGGACAGTTCACGCGGTGAAACGGTCTGTGACCTCATGCGCGAGGAGTTCAACGTGCGGCTGGTTCCAGTCGGACGACTGGACAAGGAAACCGAAGGACTTCTGCTGATGTCGAATGACGGCGAGTTCTGCAAGCTGATGACGCATCCTCGATACGGCTGTATCAAAACCTATCAGGCTCGTGTCGCAGGATACATGACGGAAGAAAAGATACGCCTACTCCGCTCCAGAATAGAAATCGACGGTTACCTGATCCGTCCGGTTCAGGTGGATGTGATCCGCATCGGCAGAGACAATGTACACCGTCTCGCGTTCACTCTGACCGAGGGACGGAATCGGCAAATCCGCAAAATGTGCGAGGTCGCGGGATTCACCGTTCTCCAGTTGAAGCGTGTCCGCATTGGTCCGCTCCGTGTCGGTGGAATGGGGCCTGGCGATTGGCGTGAACTTTCTCCAACCGAGGTCGAATCTCTGAAACGCCACGCCTGGGCGATTGAACGTGCTTCTCAGCAACCAACCCCTCCTCGCCGCCGCCGCTCATAAAACCGCATATCAGAATTGCGACCAGCCGATTGACGCGCGGAAGTATTTCAAAACCACGGAATACACGCAGTTCACGGAATGTTTTTTCGGGAAACTCGCGATTTTCATTCCGTATATTTTGTAGTTGAAAAAAGGACGGTCGGTAAGTCTTGCAATTGCCTCGCTAAATAATAGTGCGCGAAAAAGGACGGACACCCAAAGGATGTCCGCCCTTGCTGAAAACAGCTACCGTTTGATTCGGGTTAGATCTTCTTCCAGACATTGCCTTCAGCCGAGGAGCTGACGACGGCCTGGATGAACTTCATGCCGCGCACACCAGCTTCGATACCGGGGAAGTCGAGTTCCAGTTCGGTCGGCTTCCGCCGTTCCAGCTTGGCGCGAATCGTGTCACCGAAGTTCATGTAGTTGTTCGCGAACGCCTCGATGAACGCTTCGGGGTGACCGCCCGGAGTACGGGTTGCACGTCCAGCAGCCGCGCTCTTGGCAGCGACGTAGGCATTCCCGCGTTTCCAAACCTCTTCTGGAGCAGTCTGGGAATAGACGTGCAGGTAGTTCGGATTTTCCTCGTGCCACTCGAGACCACGCTTCTCGCCGTAAATCCAGAACGCGATGTTGTTCTCTTCTCCCGGGGAGATCTGGCTAGCATGGAGAACACCCTTCGCGCCTTTCTCGAAATGCAGCAACACGTTGCCGTCGTCATCCAGCAAGCGTCCGGGAACGAACTTCGTCAAGTCCGCCAACACTTCGGTGATCTTCAGGCCGGACACGTATTCCGCGATATTGGCTGCATGCGTACCGATATCGCCCATGCATCCGGCGATACCAGAGGTCTTCGGATCGACACGCCACGAAGCCTGCATATTCTCGCGCTTGGTCTTCTCGAAGAGCCAGCCCTGCGGATACTGGACGACGACCTTGCGGATCTTGCCGAGATCACCCTGCCACACCATGTCGCGTGCCAGCTTCACCATCGGGAAGGCCGTGTAGCCGTGCATCAGTCCGAAGACCTTCTTCGTTTTCTTGACCGTCTGCTGCAGGTCAATCGCCTCTTCGAGCGTGAGGGTCATGGGCTTTTCGCACATCACATGGAAACCAGCCTCCATGCAAGCCTTGGCGATCGGGTAGTGCGTATGGTTCGGCGTGCAGACGGAAACGAAATCAATCCGCTCATCTTTGGGAAGGGCCAACTCACCCTTGATCATCTCCTCGTAGGTGGTGTACACCCGTTTCGGATTCAGTCCAAGGATCTTTCCCATCTCTAGACTGCGCGCGGGAACAATGTCAAACGCACCCGCCACCACTTCGATCGTGCCGTCCATACGGGCTGCCTTCCGGTGAATCTCACCGATAAACGCACCGATTCCGCCACCGACCTGACCCATCTTCAAAATACGCATGTTTTACCTCCGAATTTGCGTTATCCACATCCGCCTGTCTCCTAACAAGCGTGAATGGAAGTAGCTTACCAATTTCCATCACGAAGGGAAAGGAGAAAATTTCAAGGGAGAACTTTTCGGGTACATCTGCCTAATTCACCCATTCCGTGCGCACGAGAGGATTTTGGAAACAACCAGAACAACTTGAAGACAACATTTGAAAGAGGTGCGCGGACCAACCAGTCCGCGCATTGCTTCTCCTTTGCCTAGCGAGACTGGCGGCTTTACCTTCATTCGTCACTTGTCACTGGCGCAAAGCCGCCCTCTCATTCGTCATTCCTTCATTCTTATTTCTTCATTCTTCATTGCCGCCTTCGGCGGCTCGCTTCCCCGCTTTTCAGCTGGGCGGCTTCGCCGTCCTCCCTACTGCCTACCCTTCAAGGCGGTTATAGATTTTGGAGCCGGGAGGGACGGAGTGGATCAACCAGACATTACCGCCGATCACAGAGTCGTGACCGATCACGGTGTCGCCGCCGAGAATGGTCGCGCCAGCATAAATCACCACGTTGTCCTCCACGTCAGGATGCCGCTTGATCCCCTTGACCAGCCGTCCCTCCGCATCTTTGGCGAACGAGAGAGCGCCCAGTGTCACCCCTTGATAGAGTTTGACGTGCGATCCAATCACACAGGTCTCCCCAATTACAACACCGGTACCGTGGTCGATGAAGAAACCCGGTCCGATCTTTGCGCCGGGATGAATGTCGATTCCAGTACGAGAATGGGCGTACTCGCTCATCACGCGGGGAATCAACGGCACCTTCTGCTCGTACAGCGCATGCGCGATCCGGTGCACGGTAATCGCCGTGATTGCCGGATAACTCATCACCACCTCCATGGTGGAACGTGCCGCGGGATCGCCCTCGTAAGCGGCGAGTATGTCCTTCTGCAACATCTCACGGATCGAGGGAAGTTCCTGAAAAAGTTTCTCCACCGCCTCATTTCCGAGCCGCTTGCATTCGCCACAGTCGGCACATGTACCATGTGTGCAGGCATAGAGGAACCCCCGTCGGCACTGATCCGACAGCGTCAACGCCAACGTGCGCAACTGCTCCCGCAACCGGTCGCGGCAATTGGAAGAGTGACGGACGGGACCGACCCCGTGACAACCGGGATAGAGAATCGAGAAAAATTCTTTCAGGACACCGATGATTGCCTCCGTCCCAGGCAGATTCGCCTCGCGCTCCATGTTCGCGACCGGGCATCCGGAACAGGGGGAAAGGGCGTCCGTCAGTGAATCCAAGTTCAGTTTCAACCACTCTTCCATTGATCCGCTACTCCTTTCCCTCTTCTTTTGCCAACCGCACAATCATGCGTGACGCGCCCAGGTTCTTCATGCCGAAGAAACACAAGATCCGTTCGATCCATCCACGCGCCACCGCGTGCAACTGGAGAATCCGCAACCGCTCCTTTTGACAGAGCGCGGAGAAATCTTTCCAGGTGAACAGATGGATGTTGGGTGTGTCGTACCACTGGAGCGGCAACTGCTTGCTCATCGGCATACGCCCGATGAAGAAGAGGTAACTCCGCACATTCCAGCATGCGAAGTTGGGGAAGGAGACGACGGCCTCTCGTGCGATCTGCAAGGTTCGCTCCAACAAGCTTCGCGGCTTGCGGATCGTCTGCAACGTTTCGCTCAACACCACCGTATCCACGCTGTCGTCCGGAATGATACCCAACCCCTCGTCAAGGTCGCCCATTACCACATCGCACCCGGTGACCAGCGCGGCGATTACGTGATCGATGTTGAAATCGACTCCGTAACCGACGCATCCGAGCCGCTGCCGAAGGATGTTCAACAACGAACCATTCCCGCAACCGAGATCGACCACACGGCTTCCTGGCTTGATAAAGTCCAACACCTGCTGGTAGTGGCGAACCTGCCACTGACGGTATCCGTGCGGCGTCTCGCTATCCGCCTCGATCTCGCGTTGCTTCGCGGGCGGAATTGGCGGCAGGAAGGCGTTCACCACCTGCTTCAGTTCCGTAATATGCGTCAAGAACGCATCGTGTCCGGCGGGCGCGTAGAGCCGACAGTATGAGACGCGCTTCTTCTCGCGGAGCAAGGCATAGACCAGTTCCTCCGACTGCTCCGGCGCGAAAAGCCAGTCGCCGCTGAGCGAGACGACCATGATCCGCGACGTGACATTGCGAAAGGCGTTCTCCAGTCCTCCGTAAGCCTCCGCCGCGTCATACTCGTCCATCGCCAGCGTAATATGCAGATAGGAGTTGGCATCGAACCGCTGGATGAATTTCGCGCCTTGGTACTGAAGGTAACTCTCGATCTGGAAGTAGGTGTGAAAGCCGTGTTCCATCTTCTTTTGGAATCCCGGCGTCTTCTGCGCCTCCTGCACCCATTCTGGACGCTTCTCGCGCCCGAACTTGTCCTCCATCAACTGCTGGGAAAGATAGGTGATGTGCGCGAGCTTGCGTGCGCTCGCCAGACCGGAGTCCGGCTGTTCCGACTGCCCATAGTAATCGCCGCCGTTCCATTTCGGATCCTCGACGATCGCATTTCGCCCCACGATATCGAATGCGAGCGACTGCGAACTCAGACGAGCGGCAGAGGCAATGATCAACGCTTTGTCCACCTCTTCCGAATGCCGAATGACCCAGTCCAACGTCTGCATCCCGCCAAAGCTGCCGCCCATCACGGCAACCACGCGATTGATACCGAGCTGCCGCAACAGCATCCGATGCACATCGACAATATCACGAACCGTCATCTTCGGGAAGGCAGATCCATACGGTTTCCCCGTACGCGGATCGATCGAGGACGGTCCGGTTGTTCCCTGGCATCCGCCAAGGATATTCGCACAGATCACCTGATACACGTTTGTATCGACACCGCGCCCCGGACCGATCATATTCTCCCACCAGCCACTCGGCTCCGTCTCGCCCGGACGGATACCCGCCACATGCGCATCGCCCGTCAAGGCATGGCAAATGAAAATCACATTGTCGTTCTCGGGCGTAATCTTCCCGCAACGCTCGTACGTGACTTCGATTTCCGGGAGAATTCCTCCCTTTTCCAGCCTGTACCCGCCTTCCGGCAGATTCAACTTCACCGTCTGCGCCTGGACCACACCGACGCTGTTTGCATTTTGTGTATCCTTGATACCGCTCCTTTGTTTGTGAAAACGGGGAGCTAGTATAACATTTTTACCCCGATTCACCAAGAGAGGAAATGCGCTGAATTTACTTCTGGGGTACTCCGGGGCGCATCTGTGTAATTCACCCATCTCATGCACACGAGGGGATTTTGGAAACAACATGAACAACCTGAATACCACAACTGAAAAAGGTGTGCAGACCAACCGATCCGCACATCGCCTCAAAACTTCGCTTTGCGAAGTAGTGACGAGTGACGAATGGGAGGGAGCGCTCCGTCGCGTGACGACGATGCCCTCGCCGACGAAATCGAAAGTTATGCCCATGAATACTCCCGCACGAGGCGCGGGCGAGTTAGCCCGCGCTCTTAAGACAAGTTGTTTTTGTAAGTTGTTTCTGTTGTTTTCTTTTTCTATCGAGAGCCGAACGGGCGGTGAAAAACACAGATGCGCCCTACTTCTGGATTCCAACTATCATCTTGCTCTTCTCCCCCTGTATTCGTTCATTGCGGTGGTAAGAGTTTGGTATGGGCGCGTTTCACCGCAGCCCGAAAGCGATTTCACCGCCAGACGGGAAGGAAGAGCAAATCGACCTTTGTCTCCCCTTTCAGGGGATCACGCTCATAACGGAAAAGACGCCAGAGAAGGGAGGTTTTCACGTAGCCGTTGGCCTTTGAATCGTAGGTGAACCCCGGAAAGACATCCAGTGCGACATCGCCGTTCTCTTTCTCCCAGTCCCACAGTTTCCAGAGGATATTGTGGCAGCGTTTTGAGGTCCCTTCGATTTTGTCGGTTTCCCAATCATGCTGATAGATGAACCAGAGGAAACAGTGCCATCCCTTCTCTCGGTCGGCAACCTTTTCACGCGTGGCGGTATCGAATTCCACACGACGTTCCTTCTCACGCCGAAAGAGGAGACGGTTCCCTATTTCGTGCGAAGCTTTCATCACATAGTTGGCTTCATGGAACGGCACCGATCCCTTGACCTTCCGGTCATCGTCACAAAGAAGGCAGAACGTGCGTTCATCGTCCATCCAGAATTTCGTCGCCCGCAATTCGGGTCCGACCACATTCTCACGCGTTTTCGTCGTGCTGTTCCACACCTCGTTCGTTTCGATCTCCGTCCAGACCTTGATCTCCTCTGGTAACCGCTCGGCATCCAACAGCGCGAGTTTTTCCTCGAATCCGGCTAGAGTCTTTTTGCTGTAGAGCGGGAAGAACCAGCCGCCTTCCGCCGCGCCGGAACGGAGTCCGGCCAGACCAGCCGCAAAAACCCGATTCGTTTGGGATTGGGACATCCCCGACCGCCCGTATTCCCAAGTCTTCCACGAATAGGGTAACGACAAGAACGAGCGTTCCGCTTCGTAGATGAACAGCGGGAAGAGCCATGCGCTTCCGCACGCCCCATCCGCATCCGTGGAACAGCCCGCGAGACCGGCGAGAGTTTCCCATGCGGTCCGATTCGAGTTCGTCTCCCATGTCATGGAGAGGAGCGGGAACGAGAACCAGCCACGCGTTCCCTTATGCGCATCGTTCCAGTACGAGAAGACGAGCGTGTCGATACGCGATTCGTCGTGGTAATAGACCGGGAAGAACCACTCTGAATCGCGCGATTTCCCGTAGAGCGGAGTGACGAGGATATCCCGGGCTCGGTTGTGGTAGTAGAGGGGAAAAGTCCAAGACGCCCGGTACACCCCGGATGTCTCCACGTCATATCCGGAGAGTCCGCAGAGAATGCGGTTCTGAATCCGATCACCGGTATCGAAGCGCGAGTATGGCAACGAATAGAAGTCTTCCTGATTCCACACGTAGAACGGCAGGAAGTAGTGGTTCAACCATTCGTCCTCCCTACGCTCGTAACCGGCGAGGTACCAGAGCGCATGGAACTCGCTGGAGCTGGATGAACCGGACGTTTCCGCCTTCGGACGCCATTCGTAGGAGTACAGCGGAAAGAGTGTATTCTCTCCTCCACCGGATTTGTTCACCTCCGACCAGAAAAGCGGGAACACGCAAAAATCGCTTTGCTCGCCACCGCGAGACCAGAAGAACGGAAAGACGCCTGCAAACTTCTTGTTCCACCATAGCGCGGGAAAGAGGCTGAAGTAGGGATTCTCCCCCTTGTCGTCACTCCCCCAGAAAACAGGAAAGAACCGGTAGTCGTGGTTTTTCGTGTCGAACTGTCCGATCGGCCAGAAGAGGTTGAACTCATCGTACGTCTCGTTGGTGTCCAACCGGTACTGCGACCAGACGGGGCGAAGCGCAAGGTGGTCGTCACCCCAAGAGATGATCGGCCACACAACTGATCCGACCGGCTCGCGCCAATAGGCGAGCGGCCAAAGGTTGATGCGGTCCTCGACCGCCCCGATGAAGGTCACCTCGTTCCCGCTGTAGAGCGGTGTGGACGAGAACTCTTTCATCTGGCACCCGGCGGCGAACACCAATGCCGCGAACACCGAAACCCTGAACCCTAGACGATAAAGTTTCACAGTCATATCTCGCAAGCCCCACCCCCAAGGACAAACCCAAACAACGAGACCAGTATCGCATATTTCGAGCGGGAAGGCAAATGCGCATCCGCGTTATTGGTTGAATCCCTTGTGGTTCAAGAACTCCCAAATGCGTCCGAGGTAGGTATAGCTTGTGCCGGGCGATGCACGGAACTAGAAACAATGGGAACGCTTGGCAAGCGTATGTAGGTCGCACCCGATGCCCATCCGCCGCATCTGTTCCCATACTTTCACCGAGTTCATCGCCGCCCAACGATCGGCATCGCCGTGGACAAATACCATTGAACACGTATCAGGATCGAACGTGAAGTCTTGGACAAGACGAGCAACGGCGGTACTGCCACTCGACGACGCGGGCATCGTCGTTACACATGGCGGCTAACGCGCCAACCAGTTAGGCATGATAAGCTGATGAAGCGTGTTAAGCTAGGCAACGAAGACGTTGCCACTCCCGTTTTCATCGTCATTTTTCATTCTTCATTCCGAGCGAAATGAGGCAATGGGGACATTGCCCCTCCCATTCTCTGCGGCCTCATGCGCCTCCACGTGAAATTTCTCTCGTCACTCGTCATCCGTCATTTTTCATTGCCACCGGTGGTGGCTTACTTCTCAGCCTCTCAGCTTCCCCGCTTTTCAGCTGGCGGCTTCGCCGCCCGGCGAAGTTACAGGCAAGCTCCCCGCCCACGCCGCGCGCGGGAACGTTCATGGGGGATAACTGGTATGATTGCTTTCGCTACGGGGAGACTAGGAGTTTCGGAGTTTGGGAGAAGGTTCAAAAAGCTTTCCTATTCTCCCCGCCTCCAAAACTCCCAGAAGCGAGAGCAAATACACGAAGTTATAGGCAAGCGCCCCGCCCGCGGTGCGCGGGAACGTTCATGTGGATAACTTTCGTTTCGACGATGATGGTGTCGTCGTTACGCGGTGGACGCGACGGAGCGCGTCCCTCCCCATCCGTCACTGCAACCTCTGG
>JAFYDR010000014.1 GCA_017544725.1 Kiritimatiellia bacterium | reverse complement strand
GTTACCGGAAAGAGATGCACGGGAATCTGGACGAAGTGCAGATCTCCAAGATTCAGGAGCGTTTGACTTACTACAAAGAGTTGGAGGATCGCCGTTCCACGATTTTGAACTCCATTGAGGAACAAGGGAAGCTGACGGACGAGCTGAAGTCGAAAATCCTCGCCTGCCAGTCGAAGACCGCACTGGAGGACCTCTACCTTCCTTACAAGCCCAAGCGCCGCACCCGTGCAATGGTTGCCCGCGAAAAGGGACTCGAACCTCTCGCGAAACTGATCCTCGCCCAGCTGCACACGGTCTCCGCCGACGACGTTGCCAGAGCGAAGGACAACCAGGAAATCACGGAGAGTTCGGGGCAGCCGATCTCGCTGACGGAAGCTGCCGCCCTCTTTATCGATGCGGAAAAGGGTGTTGCCGATGCGGAAAGTGCGTTGGCTGGTGCCAAGGACATCGTGGCGGAACTGATTTCGGAGAACGCCGAGGTGCGCGGCATGGTGCGTAAGGCTTACGAGAAAACCGCCAAGGTTGTTTCGTCCGTCGTGGAACCGAAACCGACGGAGCCGACAAAGTTCGAGCAGTATTATGATTTCAGTGAACCGCTTGCGGACATTCCCTCTCATCGTTTCCTCGCCATCCGTCGCGGTCAGACGGAGGGCGTGTTGCGCGTGAAACTCTCGTGCGAATCCACGCCGATGCTCGAGAAAATCCGGGAGATTTATTCGCTGGACAAGGCTTCGCCGTTTGCCGATGCGTTGGGCGAAGCGATTGACGACGGATACAAGCGTCTGATCGCACCTAGCGTCGAGGTCGATGTGACGGTGGAACAGAAGATGAAGGCGGATCGCGCGGCGGTCGAGGTCTTCGCCGAGAATCTGCGCAACCTGCTGCTCGCCGCACCGCTGGGCGAACAAAAGATTATTGGAATCGATCCGGGCATTCGTACGGGGTGTAAGTGCGTGGCGTTGGACGCAACCGGAAAGTTCCTGGAGAACTGCGTCATCTACATCCAGCGCGGTGCGCAGGAAATGATTGAGGCGAAAGTCAACATCTGCAAGCTCGTCGCCAAGTACCGCCCTTATGCGATCGCCGTCGGTAACGGAACTGGTGGACGGGAAACGGAGGCGTTTGTCCGCGCCGTGTTGAAGGAAGCGGGTGCCTCTCACATCATGGTCATCTCCGTCAGCGAGGCGGGCGCCTCCGTGTACAGCGCGAGCGAAGTCGCTCGCGAGGAATTCCCCGACCTCGACCTGACTGTGCGTGGTGCGATCTCGATCGGCCGCCGTCTGCAGGATCCGCTGGCGGAACTGGTCAAGATCGACCCCAAGGCCATCGGTGTCGGACAGTATCAGCACGATGTACACCAACCGCTGCTCGCCGCCAAGCTGGACGAGGTGGTGGTGAGTTGCGTGAACCGTGTGGGCGTGGAATTGAACACGGCAAGTGCTCCCCTACTCACACGCGTTTCGGGCATCGGCGCCTCGATGGCAAAGAAGATCGTCGCGTTCCGCGACAAGAACGGCGCGTTCCTGTCGCGGCAGGAACTGACCAAGGTTCCCGGTCTCGGCGCGAAGACGTATGAGCAGGCTGCCGGATTCCTGCGAATCCGCGGTGCAGCCAACCCGTTGGACTCGTCGGGGGTGCATCCGGAACGGTACGCGCTGGTCGAAAAGATGGCGAAGGATCTGGGTGTCGAGGTCAAGGCCTTGGTTGGAAACGCGGAATTGGCAGACAAGATCCCATTGGAGAAATACGTCTCCGCCGATTCGTCGGTCAACTCGTCCGGCGTCGGGTTACCGACCCTGAAGGACATCATCGCCGAACTGAAGAAACCGGGGCGCGATCCGCGCGAGCACTTCGAGAAACCCGCCTTCCGTGATGACGTGACGGAACTGGAAGACGTGAAGGAGGGCATGGAACTGGAAGGGATCGTGACCAACGTGACGGCCTTCGGCGCATTCGTGGACATTGGCGTACATCAGGACGGACTGGTCCACGTCTCCGAACTCTCTGATCACTATGTTTCCGATCCGGCCTCCGTCGTGAAGACGGGAGACCGCATCAAAGTCCGCGTTCTGTCTGTAGATGTCGCACGCAAGCGCATCTCGCTCAGCGCGCGTTCGCAACGCCCAGCGGGCGGTGGAAATGCGCAGTCGCAAGGTGCGCGTGGCGAACGACGCGGTGGCGGCGGCGATCAAGGTGGTCGCGGCGGCTTCTACGGCGGACGCCCGATGAACCGCGACAGGAGAGACGGCGGACGGCGTGATCGTCCTCCGCGTGATCCAAAGAATCCGCATAGTGACGGCTTCAACTGCAATCCCTTCGCCAACCTGAATTTTTAGGCGGCTAACGCCGCCGATTCAGAGCAAATACCAACAGTTGCCGCGCCGTTCCCGGTGCGGCACAAAACAAAAGGTGTCGACGCTTGCGATCATACGTTACGATGGCACCTTCGCCGTTGGCTAGAAAGACTAACTCTTCTAGAACTACTATCAAGATGTTTGCACCTTCTCCACGCACCCTCAAATCGAGGGCGCATCTGTGTATTTCGCCCAATTCCGTACGCACGAGAGGATTTTGGAAACAACCAGAACAACCTGAAGACAACATTTGCAAAGAGGTGCGCGGACCAACCGGTCCGCGCATCGTCTCTCCTTCGCCAAAACTTCGCTATGCGAACGGTTCGGTAGTTAGGTTGTTCGGTAGTTAGGTGGTTAGATTGAGCCGTTCACGCATGGTATTAGGGTATGGGCAATGTCCCCTTTGCCTTTATGGGATCGACTATTGGGCGCAGGAACGTCCATGAGGATAACTTTGGAAACTACCGCCTCTCGTCACTCGTCACTACTTCGCGCAGCGAAGTTGTTGTTTTCATTTTCAAAAGATGACGGTGAAATACGCAGATGCGCCC
>JAFYDR010000013.1 GCA_017544725.1 Kiritimatiellia bacterium | reverse complement strand
TGCGCTTCCGTCGGAAGGTCCCATAGATAGATGTTGCCTGTCCGCGAGCGTAGCTTTCCTGCGACGGATCCGGAGGCGACGTAGTTGGTTGTGGAAGGCCAGTTGACGCCCTCGGCGCGGGATCCCCGGATGTTAACGACGCTCAAATATTCTGCTGGACGTCTCGGGGAGAATGGCCATGTAGAAACGTCATCTACGAGGTGAGAGAACCCGTAACTTCCCGTAATACGTTGCCATTGCTCTTGTGTACATTCATAGACGGCCATGTAGAAGTCGTGCGTTAGCACCACATTACGCTCGGCTTCGCGCGCGGCATTGCGCCCCGATTCGCTGCTGGGAGATCCCATCGTGAACCCATCATCGCTGCTACGTGGAATCCGCCGGAAAAGCATCTTGCACGTTTTGTATGTGTCGGAGGGCACGCCTCCCGGAACGGCGTTGGAGCTGGTGTAGAACTTCAGCGGATATGTAGTTGCAGTTGGTCCTTCGGAAAGGTCAATGCAACAGTACAGTGGCGGCGCTTCTAGCGTCCATGCCGTGAGCGTGACGGAGAGGTCAGGGGTGTCTAAATTCGTAACCGTGTGCCGAAAGTTCCAAGTGAACGAACCGGAGGTGCTGGTGACGATCGCGTTGACATCGCCCAGCATATACCAGCTCGCAGTGTCGGGGAGTCGTTCACCGTTCGCTGTAAACGTGGCTGTGACGATGGCGGGCGGGTTGGCGAGCGTGTAATGGACGGCCACTTCTCCGGGGCGATCGGAGAGAGAAAGCGTCACCGTTTCGATTGATGGCGGAGCGGCAAGAAGACTGCTTGCGCACAGGCTAAGGAATAGAGATACCGTTTTCTTCATGTCGTATTCTCCTCATTCGACAATGGTTGCTGCGATGCGGAATCCGATATAGCCGGTGCATCGATCAGGCGATTCGGCGGAACGACGAGGAATGCGGATATCGGCGAGGTTGTAGTTGTAGGCACCACCTCGAAAGATACGGTACACGTGTTCCGTGTCAGCTCCGACTGGATCCACCGCATTCGTCAGGCTGTTTTGACGATCCACCCAGTCCAGCACACGTTCGTAGATGTTGCCGCAGACGTCGTAGAGTCCCCAGGCGTTTGGGCGTAACGATCCGACGGGTAGGGGATGTCCGATGTGGCATCCATGAAAATTGACAAACGAGCTGATTTTTCCCACGTAGTTTGAGTTGCCCCTTTCGATCACGTCATTCCAGGATTCGCCATCCGCTTGCGTGTACATCCACAGATCACCTGAAGGATAAGAACCCATGTTTCCCGCACGTGCCGCATATTCCCATTGGGCGTCGGTCGGCAGGTCAAACAAGAGGAGGTTACCCGTCTTGCGGCGCAGGATGTCCATAAAGGTGCTATCCTTTACTGTGTATCCGGTTGATGGCCAGTCAATTCCATCGGCAACAGAACCGCGAATCATGGCGAAGTTGTTGGTGTCCATCGGCAGAACGGGATTCATCGAGGTGTAATTCGCTGGCGCGTTTTCTGTGTGTATCGCCTGAAATTTTCCACCGAGGATTTGTTCGCCATAGACGCGACGAAATTGTTCCTGCGTCACCTCGAAGACCCCCATGTAGAAGTCCCGCGTCAAGATCACGCGATGCTGTTTCTCGCGAACCGTATCACGGCTTCCCTCGAAGTCGGGTGCACCCATCAGAAATCCCTCCGCTCCCGTGCATGGAATTTTTCGGAGAATGAGCTTCTGTCGCTTGTAACACTCGGCAGTCACGCCATCGGGTACCGCGTTGGAGCTGGTGTAGAATTCCAACGGAAAGGAGTCGCCCTCGGAGCCGTGTGAGAGATCCACCACACAGTAGAGAGGTGGATCGGCAAGGGTATGCGCCGTGACTCGGACTGAAAGCGTACCGTTCATCCTGTGTTCCGGCCAAGCGTGACGCGGGTCCCAAGTGAAGGAACAGGTAGTGTTTGTGACGTAACGGTTGACATCCCCATCGAGATAGGTGTGCGCCTCGTCCGGTAACGGAACGCCGTTTTCGAAAAGTTCAGCGGTGACGATTGCAGGCGGATTGGAAAGAGAGTAGGTAACACGTACCGTCCCCAGCGCGGGATCTGGCGGAGAGACCTCGACAGCAGAGATGTCGGGCGCAGAGAACGCCGTCGCAGTGAGAAACACAATGAACGCCGGAATCAGGATCGTTCTGTTCATACGGTTTGTTCCTTTCGCCTCCAAGCGAAGATACAGTTTTTCAAACGGACGTTTTCACCATATCATTTTTACGACGCTCCTGTCAAACCGCTTTCACGAACGCTCGCAGACGCGGATGCATCTGCGTTTTTCGCCGCCAGTTCAACTATCGCTTGAAACAGAAACAACTTGCAAAAACAACTTGTCTTCAGAGAGCGGGCTAACTCGCCGCGCATGGGAATGGTCATGGGAATAACTTTCGACAAGCACCGAAGGGGCGAAGGTACACAGACGGGGCAAGCGTAGCACCGCCCCCGGAATCAAGTAAAGGCACGTTAGCCCTGAAAGGGCGACGGAAAGCGACGCGGCATGGCGAGTGGAGGTAGATTGTTCTGCCGACCCTTCAGGGCTTGACAGATACTGGTCGTACCGCCGGGGGTTACGGTTCGCTCACCCCCGTCTGTAATCTGTCGCCGCTACGCGGCATTGGGGGTGCGATTGTCGCGACCGTAGTAGGACTTCAGACTTCTGCTTGACACGCTTAACCAGCTTAACATGCTTACCCCGCTGGGCGGCTTCGCCGCCCAGTTATAGGCAAGTGCCCCGCCCGCGCCGCGCGGGAACGTTCATGGGGAATAACTTTCGGTTTCGACGACAAGGGCGTTGCGTTATGCAGGCGGACGCGACGGAGCACGTCCCTCCCATCCGTCACTGCAACCTCTGGGTGCTTACTTTTCAGCCTCTCAGCTTCCGCGCTTCTCAGCTGGGCGGCCTCGCCGCCCTACGAAGTTATAGGCAAGCGCCCCGCCCGCACCATGCGCGGGAACATTCATGGGGGATAACTGGTATGATTGCTTTCGCTACGGGGAGACTAGGAGTTTCGGAGTTTGGGAGAAGGTTCATCTCCCCCTCTCCAAAACTCCCAGAAGCAAGAGCAAATACACGAAGTTATAGGCAAAAGCGCCCCGCCCTCGCTGCGCACAGGAATGTTCACGGAGATAACTTGGGAAAGTACCGAATCTCGTCACTCGTCACTCTTCACTCGTCACTGCTTCGTGCAGCGAAGTTATGGGTTGTTCTAGTTGTTTCCAAAATCCTCTCGTGCGAATGAGATGGGGGAATTGCGCAGATGCATGCACCCTCCTATCGAAATGACATGCGTCATCCGACTCGCGGCTTATGGGGTTACAGAATCAGCATACAATCGCCGTAACTGAAAAAGCGATACCGCTCGCGAATCGCCTCGCGATAGGCTCGGAAGATCAATTCTTTTCCCGCCAGTGCACTGACCATCATGATCAGGGTGGATTGGGGCAGGTGGAAGTTCGTCAGCATCACATCGACCGTCTGAAAGCGATACGGTGGATAAATAAAAATCGAGCTAGATCCGCTTTCTGCCACAACCTCGCCACCATGTTTGGCGGCAACCGTTTCAAGCGTTCGAACGCTCGTGCTGCCGATCGCGACAACGCGACCATGATGCTCCCGACATGCGTGAATCGCCTCCGCCGTTTCGGGTGGAACCTGATACCGCTCCGCATCCATCCGATGCTCTTCAACCGTATCCGTCTTCACGGGTTTGAAAGTACCGGGGCCGACATGTAACGTCACCGATGCGCGACGTACACCTTTACGATCCAGCCGCTGAAAGATTTCTTCGGTGAAATGAAGTCCCGCAGTGGGCGCCGCTACCGCGCCAATCTCCCGTGCGTAAATCGTTTGGTAACGTTCGCGGTCAAGCCGTGCCTGTTCCGGGTCATTCCCATCTCGATGGATATAAGGCGGAACCGGTGTCAAACCGATCTCATCCAACACTTCCATCAAAGGACGATC
This sequence comes from Kiritimatiellia bacterium, assembly GCA_017544725.1. GTDB lineage: Bacteria > Verrucomicrobiota > Kiritimatiellia > RFP12 > UBA1067 > RGIG8368. Next base: position 111 of record JAFYDR010000013.1, on the reverse strand, counting down.
AGATGCGAAGACAACCGACCAGACACCCTCATCCTGCCTTTGCGAAACCTCCGCATACAACTTCCCGTTCCCAAAAACGGCAACTAATCCTTCACGCACACGTCGTCCAGA
>JAFYDR010000253.1 GCA_017544725.1 Kiritimatiellia bacterium | reverse complement strand
GGGTGGCGCATCGCGATGGCATTGAAAACGAAGGTGCTGAGGAAGATACCGCAAGCGAAGACGAAGAACGCGCTGTAAGGCGTCATCATACCGGCTTCCGGTGCAGGCTTCGTGAATTCCATATCCATCGCGGCGGCGATGAAACGATAGAAGAACGCCATCAAGACACCGCACACAACGGAGAGAACAATTCCCTTCACGGGAACCGCTTTTTGATTGCCGGCTTCTTTCAGCTTATAGGCATACGCGTTGCACAGGATCGCCACGACGATCAGTCCCACACCGAGGAACAACAGTACCGGATCGCCCTTCCGTTCGCCGATGTAGTTCACGATCACGCCCAGCACTAGCGCAAGACCGATACCGACAGGGAAAGCAACCGACATTCCCGCGATGGAGATCGCCGCCGCCAACAGGATGTTCGCCGCGTTGAAGACCACGCCACCGATCAAGGCACTTCCGATGTTCGCCAGCGAAGCCTGTTTCAGGTTCGCAAGGAATCCCCACGCCTGCGACTCGCCGCAGCTACCGAAAGTCAAACCGGAGATCACAGAGAACAACAGAACGCCGATCACGTAATCCCAGTAGAACAACTCATAGCGCCAGGTCTTGCCCGCCAGTTTCTGGGTGTTTCCCCACGAACCCCAGCAGAACATCGTCACCACGCAGAAGATAACCGCCAACGTGTAATCCGTAACAAAATACATACCAACCTTCCTTTCTCGTTCTCACTGCGCCCCGCCAGACGGACGGGGCAACTCCCCTACTTCACTTCCTTCCGATACGGCGCGGAGGCCTGCGCCCCCATGCGCGTCACGGAAATCGCCGCCGCCTTCGTGGCGAACACAACCGCGTCAGCCAATGCTGCGCCTTCGCTGAGCGCGACCGCCAATGCGCCGTTGTACACGTCGCCTGCCGCCGTCGTATCGACCGCCTTGACTTTCTTGGCGGGAACAATCACGCCCGCCTTGCCATCAAACACATAGGAACCAGCCGATCCCATCGTGATAATCACCTGCTTCACGCCTTTGCGACGAAGTGCCTTTGCGGCCTTTTCCGCCGATGCTTCGTCCGTTACGGTCACCCCCGTCAGCAGCTCCGCCTCCGTCTCGTTCGGCGTGATCAGGGTGACACCCTTATAAACAGCCGCCGGAAGTTTCGCCGCCGGTGCAGGATTCAGGATGAAGGGAATACCGTTCTTCTGCGCATACGCCGCTACAGCCGCAATCGTCGGAATCGGTGTCTCCAGTTGCGCAAGTAAAATCGACGGCTTACCGAGTTTTTTGACTGCACGGTCGAAATCCGCTTTCGCCAGTTTCGCATTCGCGCCGGAGGCGACGCTGATACAATTCTCGCCCTTTGCATCGACCATGATCAACGCGACGCCAGACGCCTCTTTTTTGTCGGTCGTCAGACCCGTCGCATCAATTCCCTCGCGCTCCAGCAAACGGTAGGTTTCCTGTCCGAAAAGGTCATCGCCAACCTTGGCGACGAAGGCAACCTGACCGCCGAGGCGAGCTGCCGCCACCGCTTGGTTCGCGCCCTTCCCGCCTGGGTTCATCAAGAATTTCCCGCCGAGGATCGTCTCGCCTGGAACGGGAATCCGAGGGGCTTTCACCACCATGTCCGTGTTCGTACTGCCGACTACCAGAATCATTTCTTAGGTCTCCTTACCATGAGTTCATCAATCACCTTGCCCACCTCCGGTTTCGGCATCTTCTCCAATACCCGGAGATGACGCCCGTCCGGAGACGGCAACCAGACATTTGCGCCTTTCTCGCCGACCATCGCGTAACGGCCACGCTCGGTCGCAAAGTAAGGCTCAATTCCACGCACGGCGATGAGGACTGCCGACTCGTCCCAACTCGGATGTCCCGCCAACTGATCCCAAGAGCGAGGCGTAATCTTCTCACGCGGAGTCAGGCGAAGCGCGAATACGTCCTTCACAGGATTATGGTCACCTTCGGACTCGGCAACCGCGCGTCCCGTGTACAACGTCCGCCCGTACTGGAAATCGGTGAAGATAATCGGCGTCGGCCAGCAGTCAAGGGCAATCTTGGAAGAGTACCAGTCCCCTTGCGAATTGCACTCTTTCCCGGACGGATAACTGCACGCCATCGCAATCCAGCAAGAAACTTTCTTCCGAACCAGTTCCATTCCGTTCAACAGCGAATATTGATCCGGTTTCGATTCCAACAACAACCGCAGATTAGTCAGAAACCCGACACTACAGATCCGCACACTTCCGTCCGGCTGCGCCGCCAAAACCTTGCGGTAAACCTCCACGGCATTCGGCGCATCCGAACTGTTCGCATACCGATACCAGCCGGAATACTTGTCGAGCAATCCAAACCCTTTGACCACATTCGGAATTCCGAACTTCACAGTACCGGGCGGTGTGCATCCTACGGGAATTTCAGGACGACCGTAGTACCGGTTGAGAATTTCGATTACTGCGACACTCCAGCAATCGCGGGTACAGGAAACCGTAGCCAGAATCTCTGCCTCCCCTGCATCTGCCAACGCATGAAGAATCGCCAACGCGCCAACGTCATCGTAATCCCCACAGATATCCGTGTCGAAAATTACTTTGACAGGATGCCCCTTCTCTGCCCCGCGAACCGCTTCTTTCAGACAAAAATCAAAATCGAACGCGAACAACAAGGACGCGAACAAGCAAGCTGTCAGAACGCATAATTCTCTGAAACGAATCATGACGCACCACTCCCCTCACGCCCGCACACAAATCTCACAACGGAAAACTCTGTTGCCTGTACCAAAACGCCATTCCCCCGCATTCTCATCCAAACATCAGGTCTATGCAACACCCGCCGCATAACCAACGCCAACAATGCTTTTCTGTTCACGGCAAAAAGTATAGCAGACTTCAACAGGAGTTGCAACCTAGGTTTTCGGTCGAGCGCATCTGCGTAATTCACCCATCTCACGCGCACGAGAGGATTTTGTAAACAACAGGAACAACCTGAATACAGGCGGCGATGCCGCCCAGCGGGATAAGCGTGTTAAGCCGGTTAAGCGTGTTAAGCAGAAGTCTGAAGTCCGAAGTCCTACTACGGTCGAGGCAAGCACGACTCCAAAGCCGCGTAGCGGCGACAGATTACAGACGGGGGTGAGCGAAGCGTAACCCCCGGCGGTACGATCGATATCTGTCAAGCCCTGAAGGGGCGGCAGAACAATCTACCTCCACTCGCCATGCCG
>JAFYDR010000252.1 GCA_017544725.1 Kiritimatiellia bacterium | reverse complement strand
TGGCGCGTCGCTTGATCGATTTCGCGGCTTTGTTTGTCGGCAAGCTGTCGGGTGGTTTGAGTTATGTCAACGTCTTCACCTGTATGCTCTTTGGTTCAATCTCCGGTTCTGCCGCCGCCGCTGTGTCGTCCATCGGCGGGTTTATGATTCCCGAGATGAACAGGGAAGGGTATGATCGCGACTTCAACGTGGCCGTTACGGCTACCGCCGCGACGACGGGACTGCTGATTCCCCCATCGAACTGCATGATCGTCTATTCGGTTGCGGCGGGATCGGTTTCGATCGCCGCGATGTTCATGGCCGGGATCCTGCCTGGAATCCTTGTGGGACTCTGCATCGTCATTGCCTCGGCGATTCTCTGTCTCAAGCATGGTTATGGGAAGAAGAGAACCGCAGCCTCCGCTCAAACGGAAACGACACAACCGACGTACACGCCTTTGCAGATTTGCTGGCGCGCGATTCCCAGTCTGCTGCTGGTCATCGTGATTATCGGCGGGATTCTCGCCGGTATCTTCAGCGCGACGGAAGCTGCCGCCATCGCGGTGCTGTACGCATTCCTGCTTTCGTGCGTGTTTTACCGCGAGATTCCGATGCGTGACCTGCCGGGTATCTGTTTGCAGACGGGGCTGACAACGGCTGTTGTGATGCTGCTGATCGGCGCGTCCAGTTCAATGTCGTGGATTATGACCGTGGCGAACATACCGCAGTCGGTTTCGCAAGGGTTGCTCGGTCTCTCGAACAATCCGATCGTGATCCTTCTGACGATCAACCTCATGCTTTTGATTGTCGGTACGTTTATGGACATGACCCCGGCGATCTTGATCTTCACGCCGATTCTCCTTCCGGTTGTCCGTCAGCTCGGCATGAGCGATATCCAGTTCGGCATTGTCCTGATTGCCAACCTCTGCATCGGACTTTGCACACCGCCTGTCGGAACCTGCCTCTTTATCGGGTGCGGTGTGGGGAAGACGACAATCGCGCAAGTGACCGTCAAGGCATTGCCTTTCTTCTTGGCAATGGTGATTGCGCTGATGCTGATCACGTTCATCCCGTGGCTCTCGCTGGCTATTCCCCGTCTCTGCGGGTTGTTGGGAAACTAACATGAACGCGAGAAGAGAAGCCGTTTTCTTGGTCGCTCGCTGGCTGGAGACCAAGGAATTCCCGGGACGGATGCTTGCCGATACGCCGGATCGTTCCTTCATCATGGATTTGGTCTATACGACCGTGCGGAGATATGGGACGCTGGCGTGGGTGTTGTCACGATTCCTGCAAAAGGTGCCGAAGGGCGAGATGTACGCCTCCTTACTTGTCGGTGCGGCGCAACTGCTGTTCATGCCGGAGGTCAAGGAATATGCCGCCGTCCACGAGACGGTGGATGCCGCCAAGCTCGTTTCCAGATCAGCTGGAGGACTGGTCAACGCGGTCTTGCGCAACATCTTGCGACACAAGTCGGAGTTGCTCGTCGAACTGGAACGACAGTCGCTCGCCATTCGGGTTTCTCATCCAGAGGTACTGGTTAAACGTTGGGTGGAACGGTATGGCGGTGAGGACACAAAACGTCTCTGTGAATGGGACAACAAACCTGCCGACACCTATTTGGCTTTTCCTCCAGACGCGGATGAGCCGTTTGTGAAACTCGCGCATGGACAACGCGTCGAAACGCAACCGGGATTCGCCGAGGGGGCGTTTATCGTGCAGGATCCTGCGACCGCCCTTGCCGTGTCGATGCTGGATGTACAACCGGGAATGCGGGTGCTGGACGCCTGTTCCGCCCCTGGCGGAAAGACGATCCAGATTGCTTGGCGGATGCGAGGAGAGGGGAGTCTGATCGCGCTCGACCGTTACGAAGACCGTCTGAAGACCGTTCGTGAGAATCTGGAACGGACGCGGCAAACTTGGGTTCGCGTCATGCAGGGAGACCTCACGCAACTATCGCCCGAAACGCGCGAACAGATCGGACTTCAGGACCGCATCCTCATTGATGCGCCCTGTTCGAACTCCGGTGTCTTGCGTCGGCGCGTGGATGCCAGATGGCGCTGGACTGTCTCGCACATGAAGCAGCTGGTAGCGACACAGACTCGGCTCTTGGAGGCCGCGACGCAACTGCTTGCGCCAAACGGCAAGATCGTCTATTCGACGTGTAGCCTAGAGCCAGAGGAAAACCGCCAGCTGATCAACGCATTCTGCCAGGCGCATCCCGAATTCACCAACTGCGCATGCGGACACCGAACCCCGCTGAAAGACGGAACCGACGGTGCCTTCGCCGCCGTCCTTGTGAGAGCGTAGGCGGTGCCGCCAAGGGCGGCAATGAAAAATGACGAATGACGAATGAAAGGGAGGCAAGCCGCCCGCGTGTTAAGTTGGTTAAGCGTGTTAGGCTGGTTAGGCTGAGAAGCGGGGATGCTGAGAGGCTGAGAAGTGGGGCGGCAAAGCCGCCAGCGTGTTAAGCTGGGTAAGATTGTCGCTTGTCCCGTTCGTCTCGGTTGTCCCAGTTGTCCCGTGTGGCGAAGCCCCCCAACCACCCAACCACCTAACCACCCCACCACCCAACCACCTAACCACCTAACTACCCAACCACCATACCGTGAGCGAATCGAATCGGCAACGAGGACGTTGTCTCTTTCACTCGTCTCTGGCGGCAGCTGTCAACTTGATTGTAACGGGACCGAGTAAGCCGGAAGGTTGAAGTGGGTCTGACACTGCTGGACCTGAGTAGCGTGTTGGTTTTTGTTTCCATCCGTTGCCAGTTCGCGGTTCTCGCGAGTAATGCATCGTACTGGTGGTTACTCGCTCCGCCACGTCTAGAAAGCAATCGCCGACGAGCCGGTTTGCCCAGTTGTTTGTGTAACGGATTTCGATATCGTTTGCGCCGTCTCGTATGTCGGACGAAATGTCCACCTGCCACGGAGAGCACCATACCACGCCGCAGTCCTTTCCATTTACGAACACATGTGCGAGACCAGTCGGCAGTTCACCGAGGGCGAGGGTAATTGTGGGGATGTGTGATTGTGTGCTGGGGAGATTGTGGTGATATGGAAACGTGGTGCGATACGTAGCTGTACCGGAGAAGTAACGGAGCGATGTGCTCCCAGCTTTGCCGGCTTCACCGAAGGTCGTCCAGTCGCGCAGGACGTCCATCGTGATCGCCGCGGGAGGTGTAGCCTTGATGCCCTCATGGTAGGCAAAGGATACCTGCCAAGAGTTGGTGAGCTGGATACTTGCTATCGGTTGAGCCGTGTGCCTGCTGTCATGAACGCGTGACACGATTGGTGCAAATATGACAAAACAGCTGCCACCTGTTGGCAGGTCGAGCGAGACTCGCGTCTTGCCGCCTGAATTGTCGCTTTCGAGCGGGATGCTCGACCTGACTGGCACGACCTTGCGCGTGGCTGTAACAGCGTCCCACACTTCCACAGTACGCCCATCGATGGCGGCATTCAGTGTCACTTCGCCCTTACCTTCGCCCGCCACGAAGAAAAAGTCTGTTCCTCCTTCGCGTCGATGTGTGGCGGTGAACTGTGCGTTCGCATCCTTTCTGAATCGCCCCCATCCATAGTAGTTGGTGGTGATGTTGACGAACTCTCCGTCGTCCACCGGATCACCGCGCTGGAGAAGCGCTTGGCAACGCCAGAGGTACTTGACGAAGGCGGTCGCGTCCTCGTGCCACGTGACATTTCGATTGATGTGTGAGCCAGCGAAGTACTCCGCACCGGGTACGCCGAACTTTTCAGGCGAACAGGTGAATGTATGCCAGACAAGGCGGTTGATGCCGTCCGCGAATGCGATGTCGGCAAGCGGCTTCAGGAAAGCGGGATCGACAGTCCAGTGACGATGCATATGTGTGAACGATTCGAGGGTAACGATAGGACGTCTCTCACGTTGCGCCGAAAGAACGGCCGCGCGCGAGAAAAACCGTCCGTTCTTGTTGGCGTGTCCCGCATGTGGGTGAGACCTGTTTTCGTAGATTGGCCAGAACTCTCCCTGCGGAAAGTCGTTGTGTGCGAGCATGTCGAGTTGATCGCAGTCGAGTTTTGTGGATCCGGCACCCCATGCCCAAGGTCCGCCGGATTCGGAATACAACTGCAACCCGTGGTCGTGCGCCCATTTGCGCATCGTTGCGTAGAAGGTGTCCTTGATTGTTTTCCAGCTTCCGCCCGTTTTGATATTCCCTTCGTAGCTGACGGAGTAAATATGCGTGAACGTTTTGCCGACGAGGTCGGGCACGCGTTTCAGGAGTGGACCGATGGCGCGGTCGAGATGAGCCACGACTTCATTGCGGTTTAGGATGTCCGTTTCGTACTCCTTTCCGTTGATGAAGCCGTTGAGTGTGCCGCCGGACGCCGAGGCGTTCATGGTGAACACGAGTCCCAAACGCGCACATTCACGTATCGCGAACTCTACACGGTCATACCAGGGCGGCGATCCCCAAACAATCTCAGCCTTGGGATTAACGAGATGATCCTCGTCATCCCAGTATCCGCGAGAGTCAAACATCAGCACACCGCCGAATCCAAGTCGCCGTATCGCCTCTAGGTCTGCCGTGATCGTCTCACGGTCAGCATGCCCGTTTATCCACCACCAGTAGCACCAAGGACGTGCCGATAGCGGCGGATTCGAGAAGTCGTCCCACAGCGATGGCGCGCCTTGTCCCGTATTTGCCGCAAGCGGACTACTCGACTCACCCTGAGGACTCTCCATTGCCGACAATCCAAATACGCCGGTAACAGCAAGAAACAATAACATCTGACGAACTCTGCTTTTCATAATCCTTCTCTGCCTATTCTCTCTTTGAGAAAGAAATGATACTACAAACACACCTGAAGGCGCAATGATTCGTTTCGGGGCGATGGGCCGCCGAAGGCGGCAATGAAAAATGACGAATGACGAATGAAAGGGAGGCAAGCCGCCTGCGCGTAAAGCTGGTTAAGCGTGTTAGGCTGGGGAAGATTGTCGCTTGTCCCGTTCGTCTCGCTTGTCCCAGTTGTCTCGTTTTGCGGAGCCGCCTGCAGGGCACTTCGTGCCAGCTGAGAAGCGGGGACAATGGAGACGATGGGGACAATGGGGACGAGGGAGCGGTGAAAAACGCAGATGCGCCCGATGCGCCCGTTCCGTAACATTCCCGATTTGACAGGGACGCGGGAAAGGTGATAAGCTGAAATTCCCTTATGGGTTATAGCTTGTTGCCAGCTCCGTAGGGAATTGGGTATGGGTATCGTGCGTGAAGGAAGAGAGGAGATATCATCATGCTGTTCAATAAACTTCTGCCGGCTGTGCTTACGGCTTGTTTGTCACTTGCCCCTTTACAAAACTGCATGGGGCAGGTTACGAATGCGAATTCCAGAAGAGAAAGCTCTGCCAACGTTCAGGTTACAAACCGCTTAACCCGTTTAGACCTATCCCGAATAACATTTAATGAAGATATTTCTTTTCTGCCTGCGGCGGAACAGGCGCGTTTTCGAAAATGGAAATCAGAATTTTTTGAGGTTCTCGGGCGTTTACCTGCCAAAGATCAACGTGAACTAAGGGAAGCCTATAAATGGGTTCCCGATGTTGTTAAAATCATTGCATCGCGTGATGAGCAAGAGAGGAATAAGGTATACTACGGTTCTACGTTAGAATCTCAAGTATGCCTTGTGCTGAAACAAAAATTATACCCGAAACAAAAATCTGAAATATCCGATTCACGGGGAATGTATTATGTTCTTGATATCTGTCGTGAAATGCTTAAACACCAATATCCCCTAAAAATACTTTATGCCAAAAGGCAAGGTAAGGATCAGGTTACCACACCCCTAACCCGTTTGGACCTTTCCCGAATGACGTTTAATGATGATATTTCTTTTTTGTCTGCGGAAGAACAGGAACGTTACAAAAAATGTCAATCGGAATTTTTTGAATCTCTTAAACATCTCCCCGCCAAGGCTCAACGAGAGTTAAAAGAAGCCTATAAATGGGTTCCCGATGTTGTTAAAATCCTTGCATCGCGTGACTATCAAGACAGAAAACAATACGAAATATACCCGGGGACAGAGTTATATTCCCATATAAAACGTGTATTATATAAAAAGTTATATCCTAAACAAAAATCCGAAATATCAAACCCCAGGGGTATGTGGTATGTTGTTGATATATGTAATGAGATGATTCAATATCGTTACCCGTTAAAAACCTTTGATACCAAAAATCAAAGCATTGATCATAACGCAAAAAAAAGCGGTTTCGGGTATTTATCAAAAATGATTGATTTTTGTAATAATCCCGATAATGTGGGTAAAAAATACAAGGATTGTGCCGATAGTCAGACATATGACCTGACGTTAGAGGAAATGCGTGTGTTTGAAAAAATCGGTATCCAGTATGAAAATGCAATTTGGGAGAATTTCAAAAAACATTCATGGGCTTACATCTATAAATTTTGGATGTTTGATTTGGCAAAGGTTGATACCTCTAACCTAAATCCCGCGGAATATAAAAAAATAGAAAGGCAATTAAAATGTGTTCCGCCGGAAATTTTGATAAATTGCCGATCTAAGACCTATGATGGCAGATTAGGTATTAAAAATAGTAAAGCAATTATGCAGGATCCTTTGTATATCCCAAAATATGCTAAATGGAAGGGGATTTCGTTGTCTGAGGCCGAGGTTAAAGAAGTCTACGAATTGGCATCGGAACTTTTAAAATACGGAACACCCCTAAAATTGGTTAGAAGGGATGATACCGCCGATTTGGAAAAAGTGGCTAAAGATTATGGGTTTACCAAAGTGTGGGCTTGTTCCAGTTGGGGAAGGGAAATAAGGCCAAAGGTGAAGTGTAAATTTTATGAAGCATATCCCGAAAAGATTCCCCTTTTTATAAAGCAGGCAAAGGATTTCTATCCCTTGGCAATGGCCATCAATCCGGAGGGGGCAAAGGATTTCTACCAAAATATCGCAGCCTATACAGGCATTACCATTCAGCCTACGAATCCACTTCCCCCGTATGTTCAGGCCGCATCCAAGGACGCCAAACAACTTACCCGGGATCAATAAACTCGGATTCCTTTGTTGGGGGATTTGCAAACCACGGAATACACGGAATGGTTTTTCAGGTGCCCCGTGATTTTCCGTGCATTCCGTGGAGGTAATTGCACACGAATATGTCTCACGTGAAGTGCGTAAAGGAGAAGAGAGTGTGTCCCACACATCTCAAGCGACCTTAGCGAACTTCGTGAACTTTGCGTGAGGTAAAAAGAGGCGAACACCCCATCCGCGCCACACGCGGGAGTATTCATGGGGAATAACTTTCGACAAGCCCCGAAGGGGCGAAGGTACACAGACGGGGGCAAGCGTAGCGCCGCCTCCGGAATCAAGTAAAGGCACGTTAGCCCTGAAAGGGCGACGGAAAGCGACGCGGCATAGCGAGTGGAGGTAGATTGTTCTGCCGCCCCTTCAGGGCTAGGCAGATATCGGTCATACCGCCGGGGTTACGCTTCGCTCACCCCCGTCTGTACAGTTGCCGCCCCTTCAGCGCTTTCCATACCACACAGCCGCAAGCCCTGTCGGTTTCGACGACGAGGGTGTCGTCGTTACGCAATCGGAC
>JAFYDR010000251.1 GCA_017544725.1 Kiritimatiellia bacterium | reverse complement strand
GCCATTTCATCCTTCCTTCAAGTGAATGAGGGCATGGATTCACATCCTAACTTTCGGTAGTCGTAACACAATTGATACCAACACATCTGATTGGCACACAGAAGATTGGTATGTCAAATCCATGAGTATGATTTAGATGTTTTATAAAACATTAAAAACAAAATAAAGTTTTATAAAACATTGAAAATCACGACTGCGTTCTGCTATAATTCCCGCGACGAAACATGCGAAAGGTATTGACATGTCCGACGTGAAACTTAAACCCACATACTGGCGCACATGCCGTGCGTTGGCGAACGAAGACCGGCTCCGTCTCTTTAAGGCTGTTGTCGAGAACGAAGGCCGTTTCTCGGTGAGGCAATACGCGCGCCTTTTGGGACTGCAGGACGACGTCGCGTCCGTCTATCTGAGGCAGATGAACGCGCGCGGACTTCTTGGCGTGAAGCGCGAACACATAAAGGTTTTCTACAACCTCAATCGCGACCGATCGCTACCCCAAGCCGCCGAACTGCAGCAGACCCTCGCCACGTATATGCGTGGCAACCTACCAGCGGGATGGGAGGACACCCTTGTCCGAATCTTCAAGGGTTTTACCCATTTCAACCGACTGGCGATCATTGCCCGGCTGGCAAAGGGAGATGCGACTCTCCCCGAACTCGAACGCGCGGCTGGCACCATTGTGAAATCGACATACCACCATTTGCGGTTTCTGTATGCGGCGGGGGTGGTGGACACGTACCGTGTCGGCAGAGGAAGTTCCCTGTACTTCCTAAAAGAACCAACGCACCCGGTGACGAAAGTGCTACTGCGGCATGTCCTTGATGAGGAATATAGCCGCAATTCCAATTACAACCCCGTAGCGGGGCGTCCGGACAAGGCAAGCCGAATCGTGCTTGCGAAAATCCGCAGGGAGGAGGGCGTGACTCCAACAAATTGGAAGAACAGACGTGGCACGGGAGTTTCGCGCAAGAAGCTTTCGCCAAGGGCGCAACGAGCGATATTGGAGGCTTGACGCCCCATGCAACTCACGAAAGAGCAGGCGGAGGTCGTGGCGCTCGCGGCGGGACACCATCTCGTTCTTGCTCCGCCAGGATCGGGGAAGACGGAAATGCTCGCCCGCCGCATCTTCTCTGCCGTTCGGGAGGGTGCCAACCCTGACCGGATGTTATGCGCGACGTTTACGAATCGTGCCGCGTTTGAAATGCGTGAACGTGTGGCTCGCGAAGCGGACAACCTGCGCCTCCCCGACGTCGGGAACCTCCACCATTTCTGCCATTCATTCCTGGTCTCAGTCGGGCGGTTGCATCCTGGGAAGCACGTGATAGATGAGGTACAACAGTCGGAATTCGTACATGAAGTCCTAAACGTGCTCCGCGCTGAACTACGTATGAGCACCCCAACCGATATCGGGCGGACACACGGGGTTACCGTCCTGCGCGGCATCCGCGGAGTATGCGGCCCGTCCCCTGATAACAGCCGGCGCGGCCTGCATGAAATCAATCCGCACCGGATTGCCTATTTGCACGACATGCTTGAGAACTACATCGCCGACACACTCAAGGGCGGGCGAAATCCAGAAGTGGAGATTCTTGCTGGAGTACTTGTGGCTCACCAACGCAGGATAGGCATTCCGTACACGTTGACCCGTCCGTTGCCGCATCAGATCGCTGGACTCGTCTCAGAAGGCATTATCAATGCGTTGGCGCGCGCGTATGTGGGACTCAAACGGAAATTTCGATGTGTTGACTTCGATGATTTGCTGAACGAAACGTATCTTTTTCAGGAAGAGCATCCACTGCCGGAGGAACGTCGTTTTAGCTGGATTCAAATTGACGAAGTGCAGGATTTGAACCCGCTCCAATGGCGCATCATCAAGAACTTGACCGCAGAACAGGGCGTGAACGTTTACTTTGGAGATCCGGAGCAAGCCATATTCTCGTTTCTCGGCGCGTCGACGACGTATTTTGTCGGTGTGACCGCAGATTGCACACGCCATTGCTTTAAAACGAATTTTCGCGCAACACCATTGCTTCTGGAAGTGTTGATGCGTTACTCACTCGAAACGCTCGGCTCGGACTGGGAATTCCTACCGACACCCGCCGACCCGCATGCCGCCAACGGCGTGCTGGAACTTTCGGATGTGCGACTGGAAGGCGAGAAACACGGAATTTGCGAGGATTTCAATTTTGGCCCTGTCATGCGAAAGGCGGAGGAGCTGCTTTCCGTAGGCATTGCGGAGAATGTTGCCATTCTCGTTCGCACTAATTCGGCGGCGGACATCTGCGAGGAATACGTCAAGCCACTCGGCTACAGATATGCAAAGGTTTCCGGTACCGACCTGTT
>JAFYDR010000250.1 GCA_017544725.1 Kiritimatiellia bacterium | reverse complement strand
CGGTTTCTTGATCTGCGCAGCAAACCGTCGCGTCTGCGCGTGGTATCCTCTGCCAACTGTTGCGACTATCCACGATCTCGCCAATTTCCATATCCCTGGAAAATACTCACGTCTGCGGATGTTTTATCTCGCGCACATTCTGCCGTACTTCGCAAAACGCGCCCACCATTTGGTTGCCGTGAGCGGCGCAACAAAGTCCGACATGGTGACGTTCTGGAAGTGCCGAAAGGATGCTGTGACGGTGCTGTACAACGGATTGAGCGGCACTTCTCGAAATACTGGTATTTCCGGATCAGCTCAAAACACGTTCCTCTACATTTCCCGTATCGAACATCCCGGCAAGAATCATGTTCGGCTCATCGATGCGTATGGACGATTGCCGCATGGACTTGCCGAGGCACATCCGCTTGTCCTCGCCGGGGCGGATTGGAAAGACGCGGAGATCGTGCATCAAGCGGCTGCGAAGTCGCCTCATGCAGATCTCATCCGGTTCACCGGATTCATCGAAGAGATCGATACGCTATGGGAAAATGCGGGATTCTATGTGTTTCCAAGTCTCTTTGAAGGCTTCGGTCTCTCGTTGGCAGAGGCAATGATGCGTGGTGTTCCCTGCGCCTGTTCCAACAACGGATCACTCGGCGAGATTGCAGGCGATGCGGCAATCACGTTCAATCCTGAACGCGTCGAGGAAATCGCCGTTGCGTTGGAGAAGCTTTTGACGGAATCCTCGGAGGAACGCGAAATCCGCATCGCGCGTGGACGCGAACGGGCAAAGCTGTTTTCATGGCACGACCATGCCGCAGGAATCGTTAAGTTGCTGGAGGACATGGCATGAACGATGTAGTGAAACTCTTCGGGATTCCTGTTGCGAAGGTGACGGAGCAACAGGCTCTAACTCGAATTGTCGAGATGGTACGAGAGGGACGTGCCGCCTTACAGGCAGGAGAGAAACTGCGGGCGCGGATGGTAGCCACGTTGAATGTTGATTTTGTGGCAAACGCAGTCAAAGGTTGGCCGTTTGGCGGGAATGAGGAATTGTGGAGATATTTGAAATCCGCTGATTTCGTGACGGCGGATGGAATGCCGATCGTTCTGCTCTCGAAACTCTTGTTCCGTCCGTTGCCCGAGCGTGTCGCAGGCTCTGATCTCGTTCCCGCTCTCTGCCGTTGCTGTGCGGAGGAAGGATTGCGCATCTATGTGCTGGGCGCTTCCGAATCCGCATTGACCGAAGCGTTCACGAAAATGCAGACATCGTGGGGAAACGACGTGCCGCCCCTGCTTATTGCTGGAACGGATTCTTCGGTCGTGTCGCTGGACGGGGAACAGCCGGAGATTATCGCACGTGCGAATGCCGCAAAACCGGACCTGTTGTTCGTGGCACTCGGAAACCCGAAGCAGGAACTTTGGATGGGACGAAATCTGGAACAGCTCCAGATTCCTATTGTGATGGGGATTGGCGGGACTTTCAATTTCCTTTCTGGGCGTGTTAAGCGTGCGCCGCGATGGATGCAGCGGTGCGGCTTGGAGTGGATTTACAGGATTATCCAAGAACCCGGTCGCCTGTGGCGGCGATATGCGTATGGGCTGGTTAAGTTTTCATGGCTCTCGTTGCGGGCTTTGTGCGGAGGATATCGTGAATGAAAATCGCGCATGTGTTGAGACGATTGTCGTTCGACGATTGGGGCGGTACGGAACAGGTTGTGTGGAACCTCGCGAAAGCGCAGAAGGCTGCCGGGCATGAGGTGCGTATTCTTGCGACGCAAGCGTTGTGCATGACACCGCACGAAACTGTGGACGGATTGGAAATTCTGCGTTTTCCTTGCGTGTATCCGTGGTGGCCGATGTCCCCACGATTGATTGCTGACTTAGATCGAAAAGGCGGCAACCCGTTCGTTCCGGGATTGGGACGTGCGATGCGCGAATGGAAGCCCGACATCATTCACTGTCACGCAATGGCTCGGATCGCAGAACTGTGTCTGCGGACCTCGCGGAAAATTGGCGCAAAGTGTGTCATTTCACTGCATGGCGGAGCTACCAACATACCGACCGTCGAGGCGAAGAGCCTGAAATCACCGACGCGAGGACTTTTCCCTTGGGGAAAACTTTTAGACTATGCGATGAGGTGGACAAGGCGTGTACCGGAAGATGCCGACGGAATCGTCTGTGTGGGAGAGGATGAATACGCAAATTATAAACGGCATCATCCGCATGTACTCTTTTTACCGAACGGAGTGGATGTTTCACTCTTCGCAAAGGCTGGTGAATCTGCCACTTCAAGTATTCCAAATCATTTCCGAATTCTCTGCGTGGCTCGCATTGACCGTCAGAAGAACCAGATGACGCTCGTGGAATTGCTCGCACGCCATCCGCAGGCGACATTACGGCTTGTCGGACCGGTCACCCAGCCAGACTACCGCGAGGAATTGGTTTCACGGGCAAAGGAGCTCGGTGTTGAGGATCGGGTGGAGTTCGCAGGTGCGTTGTCGCCGGGAAGTCCCGAATTGCTGGCGGAGTACCACAACGCTGATGTGTTTGTTCTTCCGAGCCGACACGAACCGTTCGGGATCGTCGTGCTGGAGGCGTGGGCGGCAGGAGTCCCCGTGCTGGCGAGTAATGTAGGCGGTCTTGGACGGCTCTGTGCCGCGCATCCAGATGCCGCAGTGACATTTCCGAGCGACGCTCTTGATTCTCTCGACGCGTTTTTTTTGCGGCTCTTCAAGTCGCCACAACTTCGTGAAAACGTGGTTTCGGCGGGACACCGCGCGGCGCAAGAATACGATTGGCATACGCTGGATGACAAGCTACTCGCTTTCTACGCGACACTGTGATGCCATTGTTGCAAAGGTGCGCTCATGGTTGGGTAGTTGAGTGGTTGGGTGGTTAGGTGGTTGGGTAGTTAGGTGGTTGGGTAGTTAGGTGGTTGGGTGGTTAGGTGGTTGGGTGGTTGGGGTAAGTTCCCCGCTCGCGCAGCACACGGGAGTATTCATGGAATATCTTGGAATGCTACCGCATTTCGTCACTCGTCACTCTTCATTCGTCACTAGTCATTGCTTCGCGCAGCAAAGTTATACGGCCATCCCATTCGATTACAATCGATGCTCTCGATTTAACCCATCCCCATTGTCCCCATCGTCCCCATTTTTCAGCCTCTCAGCTTCACGCTTCTCAGCTTCTCACTGGCGTTTTCGCCGCCCTAAAAGCTAACAGCTGACAGCTAAAAGCTAAATTGATTTCAATTTTTCGAGTTGACTTATGATTCGATGTTTGATAGAAAAAGTATCTTCTTTTTTCATGTGCAAGTTCTCTGGATAACTTGGGATTTTGTACGAAAAAAGATGGATGTAGTCCACATGTTGGATTCGGTACGTGAGGAAAATGCAAGTTGGGAATTGCGAAAGAATGGACGAAGAATTGACAGAAGGCGAACGCCAGCAGATGCAGAAGTTGATTTCTCTGCAAAAGGTGGTGGGAATCATTCTGGCGAAATGGATTTGGTTTCTCGTATTCTTGTTTTTCTTATTGGCTGCCGCGTTTGCGGCGTTTCTGATTTGGCATACCGCCACGAGCGAACATCGGTATAGCGCCACAACTAGGGTTCTCTATACGCCACGGCAAATTGCCCGTATCCAGAATATGAGCGAGAAGCAATTGTTCTCTATTCTAGAACGTGCCTCCCTTAAACGCAGATTGCCTGAAAAAGTTTCGATGTCATCTCGCGAACGCCAGGGACTGGTGTCGGATCTGGATATTCAACAGGAGCGGCGTCCGACCAACTTGTTTACATTGAAGGCAAATGCGCCGAGTTTAATCAGTGCCGTGAAGAAGGTCAATGGCTATGCTGAGTTGCTCATTGAGGAGTATGTATCGTACCGGACGAAAGATCTGGAGAGTTGGAGGGAGTCTCTTTTGGTCAGAAAGCAAAACCTCCAAGTGCAAATCACAGAGCTAGAGACGGAGGAAAGTTCACTGAAAGGAAAGGCTGGCGTGGTGGCGCCAGTGGAAACGTTGACCATGCTGAATGGTCTCCTCTCTGATCAGAGGCGAAATCTCTCCCAGTTGAGTGTGCAGGTCGCAAACGAGGAAATGAAGAAGAAGAAGTTGGAGTCGGAGGTCGGAACCATTGGACCTGCCGTGATTGCTAACGCCGAGGCGATCCGCAAGAAGAGTGCTGAAATCGCTGCGATCGACAAGGAACTTGCCCAGCTTCAAGAGATCTACACGGACAAGAACCCCAAAGTTATGGGAAAGATGGATGACAGGAAGAATCTCTTGGATGCCTATATGGCCTTTTTGAAAGAAAAGGGAATTGAAGGGGTTGATGTAAGTACCGTCAATCATGTAGAGAAAGACGCGAGCGAGTTGGCAGAGTGCAGTTTGCGTTTGGAGGTTCTGAAGCAAAATCGGAGCGCACAAGAGAGGGAAATCAAGGACAACGAGAAACGGTCTAGTGAATTGACGGCGTTGATTCCCTTGTTCGAACGTCTGCGGGTAAAGAAAGCGGATTTGGAACAGTCGATGCGCAGTCTGGACGAGGAGCTGAGCAACATCGCATACTTGGAAACGTCCATGCGCAATGATCTGCGTCAGATTGAACGTGCGGTCGGTGCCGATGACACGCAGCCTTTCCGCATGAAAAACTTCCTGTTGGCGATAGTGGGTGCGGGGGGATGTACTTTTGCGTTGGTGCTTTGGATTCTCATGCTCGAACTGCTTGGTGGTAAAGTGCGCGGCGGGAAGGAACTCTCCGCTTACGAGGGAGTACATTTCCTTGGATCTTTGCCGAAACCGAAAGCAATGAAAGAGATTGATGAAAAGGATTTTTTAGGGGTGGTTGCACTCAAATTTGTGAACGCAGAAGTTCCCAAGGGAATTGTACTTGTCTGCCATCTTCCGGGAGCTACCCCCCAACCGAAATTCCGTGAGTCGCTTCTTTGGTCGCTTGCGATGGCCGGGGCGCAGTCGTTTTCACTCGAAGTGGTATCAGGAAATGGATTTACCGCTCCCGAGGGGGCTGCTACGATGATTAATACCGTGCAAAAGGGAGTGCAGGGATGGTTTCCGGTCGAAAACAAGTATGTGATGGCACCGACGGAATTCCAAATGTTACAGGCAGATCTCGCGACCTTGCGGAGCCAATACGACCATGTGTTTATTGACATCGCCGATGGCGTTCAGCGTGGTGGTAACTTTTTTGAGCAATTGTTATCTGCGTGTGACAGCCTCCTGGTCATAGTTGGTGCAGGCAAGACTCCTCGCCGCTGGTTTTCTTATGTGCGGCGTCATGTGAAGGCTGTACAGAAACCGATGATGGCGATATCTGCGGGTGCTTCCGCTAGGGCTGTGCGGCGAGAAATGGAGGCGCAATAATGAAAATTTTTAATGGTATTGTTTTCAGCTTTGGAAAATGGGCGCTTCTTGCGTTGCTGTTGACATCAGGATGTTACTGGGGGCGTTTAACGGGGAATTACAATACTTTTCTCGGATCCGATATGTTGGAGAAGGACAACGCCATTCTTGAAGAGACGGGGCGCGACGAGGAGACGATCCAAAAAAATACGGAGATTCTGCAGAAAATCGCCGCTGAGGATAACGAGGTTTATCGAATCAATGCTGGAGACCAGATCGAAATTCGAGTCTATGGACATCCCGACTTGGGTATGACAACTAAGGTCAGCCCTGATGGTTATGTTGGTATGGTTTTTTTAGGGCAGATCAAGGTAAGCGGACGGACGATTCTTGAGGCCAGTAAGACGATTCAGGATGGTTTGGAGCCGTATGTGAAACATCCGGTTGTTGGAATTACGGTGCAGGAGGTTGCCAGCGAGACAGTCACACTTTCCGGTGCATGTTTGAAGCCCGGCTTGTACAATATCTCTGATTCGACCCGTGTTGCCGATGTGTATGCGATGGCGGGCGGGAGTGCAGTTCGACTTTTCAACGGAGTTG
Source organism: Kiritimatiellia bacterium (assembly GCA_017544725.1). Classification (GTDB taxonomy): domain Bacteria; phylum Verrucomicrobiota; class Kiritimatiellia; order RFP12; family UBA1067; genus RGIG8368. The sequence goes on along the minus strand of JAFYDR010000250.1, from coordinate 3,139 downwards.
ATGTGGATGTCGCGGATTTGGAGCATTCGATACTGGTGCGCGAAGGAGTGATCATTCCTGTCGATTTCAGGAAAGCAGTTATGGGCGACAAGCTCAATAACATTAAGATGAGGAAAGGTGATTACATCTTCATTGCGCAACGGATGGAGTCCAGTGTGACGATCTGTGGTGACGTCCAACACCCACATAAGCGTCTGTATGAAGAGGGAATGGGCTTGGTCGAGACCTTGGCTACCGCCGGATGGATAAAGGAGACTCATTGGAGTCATGTGATTTTGATTCGTGACTGACTGGCCAATCCAAGGATGTTTAAGATTGACATCGATGGCATTTTGACGGGCAGATGTAGGAATATTCGTCTGATTCCGAACGATATCATCTTTGTTCCGCATGACAATCTTTCGGAGTACAATGTGTTTATCCGGAAGTTGTTGCCGACTGCTCAGCTGATCAATCTGGTGACGACTCGGGTTACCGACAAACGACTCTTTGATTAACGATGAAATATCTCGTTTTCGCTATTGCCACGCTCGGTATATTCCCGCTTGCTTTTCTGTTGGCTAACAACTTGCGGTGGGCGAAGTATCTATTCTGGGGCATGATGTTCTCACTTTGCCTCTTTCAGGCAACGGCAATCAATTTCTTTTCCCGCGAGGCCTATGCTGGTACGTCTCGTGGTATGGAGGTTAGTCTCATCTATCTGCTGTCACTCACACTTCTTATAGCTTTGTTTTTCCGTGGTAAGATTCGGAGTCGTTTACCGGATGCGGGTTTTTGGATCTATGGTATTTATTTTCTGGCGTGTCTGCCGAGTCTTACGTCGGCAGATGATTGTCTGATCTCCTGGTTTGAACTCTGGAAAATGATCATGATGGGTATCGTTTTCCTGGCGGTGTACGGATATCTGAAAGCAACGGATGATCTGAAAACTGTCTTGTCTGTATTGGCATTTTTCGCAATCGTCAACTTCCTCATTGTGACGAAACAACATTATACCGGCATCTATCAGCCGGGAGGGGTTTTCCCTCACCGGAACAGCATGTCGATGGCAATGCATCTTACCGGCATGTTATTCTTCGCATTCTACCTGACGAATGGGATCGCCACTTGGTTCCGCAAGCTCTGCATGGTAGCTTTTATCTCGTCCGTAGCTGCGGTCTTTTGGTCGTATTCAAGGGGAGCTGTTTTGGTGACGCCAATCGGTTACGCCATTACGGGAATCTGTTGCTTCTTGTTTGGCGGACATTGGGATAGGAAAGTCAAACGGCTTCTGCCGCTTCTCGTTGTGGGGATGTTGGGTACTTTTCTCGTGATGCCGCGTCTTGTGGAACGATTTGTGACGGCACCCAAGGCTTCGAGTGATACGCGAGTTGAACTTGCGCAATGTTCGCTAGAAATGATCAAGGACGAACCGTTGCGGGGCGTGGGTATCAACAACTGGAGTCTCAAGATGATTCCACCGCACGAATACCAAGATCGTGCGGGCGATGTCATGGGTTACGACATGAATTATCACGGAATTGTGGAAACCGTCTATTTGCTGGTTGGCGCTGAATGCGGTATCCCTGCACTCTTGGCAATGCTGGCTTGGTTTGGTTGGTACTGGGGAATTTGTATCCACTTGCTTCGGAAGCTGAAAGGGACGAGATGGTACTATCTTCCTGCAGGACTCCTGGGTGGGTTGACAGCAGATTATATGCAGAGCACCCTCGAATGGGTATTGCGACAGCAAATGAATCTGGTTTGCCTGATGTTCGTATTCGCGACTCTTTCCTATCTCAATACAAGTTGGGCGAAACTCAAAAATATGGAATCCAAGGCGCATTTCCCACACTGGTAGTAACGACGGGCAATGATGCCAATGAAAATGAAGTGTTAGACAAAATTCTTCTGTTGCAGGATTTCAAGAACCACTCTTGTAATAACTCTGATGCCAACGTGCGAAGACAGGGATCCCTTCTTGAATTGTTGTTTGCGGCTCGTAGCCGACGGCTTTGTGCAGCTTGTCGATGCTGGCGTAGGTGGCGTAGACGTCGCCCGCCTGCATCGGCAGCATCTCCATCTTCGGCGTGATGCCAAGGGCGGCGGCGAGCGTCTCGATCACGTCCATCAGTTTCTCGCAGCGGTGGTTCCCGATGTTGAAGATGTCGTAAAGCGGAAGGTTGTCCGCCTCCACTACGCGCACGATACCATCGACAATGTCGTCCACGTAGGTGAAGTCGCGCAGCATGTCGCCGTGGTTGAACACCTTGATCGGGCGGTCGTGCAGCATCGCGTTGGCGAAGAGCGAGAGCGCCATGTCGGGGCGGTACCAGGTGCCGTACACGGTGAAGAAGCGCAGTCCGATCGCCTGCATCTTGTAGAGGTGCGCGTATGTGTGCGCCATCAGCTCGTCCGCCTTCTTCGTGGCGGCGTAGAGGCTGATCGGCGTGTCAACCGGATCGCTCTCCTCGAACGGCATCTTCGTGTTGCCGCCGTAGACCGACGAGGACGAGGCGAAGACGAGTTTGGGGACCTTCGCCGCGTGTCGGCAGCACTCGAGGACGTTGAGGAAGCCCTCGAGGTTGGTCTTCTGGTAGACGAAGGGGTGCGTGATCGAGTACCTCACGCCCGGCTGGGCGGCCAGGTTCAGCACCACGTCGGGCGACTCCTCGTCGAACGCCCTGCGCAGCCCCTCGAGGTCGCAGATGTCGAGCTCGCGCTCGGAAAACCCCGGGAGTGCGGCGAGCAGCGCGGCCCTGTCGCGCTTGAGCCTGACGTCGTAGTAGTCGCAGAAGTTGTCGACGCCGGCGACATCCCAGCCGCGGCGCAGGAACTCGCGCGCCGCGTGGAAGCCTATGAATCCGGCGTAACCTGTTATCAGCAATTTCATGGTGGCGCATTATACCATTTTTGCCCGAGATATGCTATAATCTACGCCTATGAAACCCATGAAAGCCAAATTTTACATGCTAGGGCTTGCGGCGCTTGCGCTTGCGGCTTGGGCATCGGCGCAGGAAGCTGCGAAACCTGCGTCGGGCGGAGAGCGCAAAAGCGGCGACGAGATGTCGCTAAAGCTTCCCGGTGGGGTCGAGGTTGAGTTGATATGGTGCGCCCCCGGGCAGTTCGAAATGGGCAGCCCGGTGACGGAAAGCGGGCG
>JAFYDR010000249.1 GCA_017544725.1 Kiritimatiellia bacterium | reverse complement strand
GGCGAGGTTCGAGCGGGTGGTCGGCAGACCGGTCCGTTCATTGGATGAATACGAGGCTGACTCGCGGCGGAGGATGGACGAAATCATCAAGAGACGAAAAGGAGGACTGTGAGATTGTGTCATGTGCGGCACGAATGACTTTACGACATTCATACCTTGAAAGGAACAAAACGATGAGGCGAGGGTTCAGTTATGCGGTAGTTTCGGTTATGTTTTTCGGTTCCTGCCGAGCCGAACAGGATGACATCATGGCGTCTTTTGAAAAGGCGTTGGTTAAGCCCGACATTACAGCCTGCTACGATGCTTCCGTGCCGATTTTCAACAGAATGCGCGATGAAGGATACCTCGTTAACACACAAAAACCGAACGAACTCCTGACTCGAGTCGCTGATTTGGTACTGGACAAGAGAATCATCTCTGAAGATCCAAACAAGGATGGGAAACGCTTGGATAGCATGGAAAACTTCATGTGGCAGATCGTATATTGCGATGCAATCGCACGGACGAATGTCTATTTCCTCAAACTTGCGGATTACCTTGGGTCAGAGACTGTGATCCCGACAAATAATCTGCTTGAAGAAGTACAATTGGCCCGGGATAAAGACAAGGCGTTGGTTGATTCAGGAGCGATAAAGCTGGAACCGATTTTTGTAGCCCGATATCCCCGCACCCCGAATTTGCGCATGTTTTTTGAGAAGTATCACCGCATCCAAAGCTGGAACTCAGATGTGAAAAGTCATCGTAAAACTGTCGCATGGATCTTTTCCAATCGGTTGGGGCAATATCTACGTTCCTTGAAGAAAGAGGACGCCGAGGCGTTCCGCAAACTCTTCACCGCGCGGGCTAAACTGTCCAAGGAGGAAGAATCGCTTTTCTTCCCAGGAAAAAGAGAGGAAGGAAAATGATTACTGCGCTGTTTTTCGCCGCCGCGCTTACGGTGACGTCGTTGCCGGAGCCGGAATATGGGGACTGCGAGGTCCTCACCAACTGCACCTTCGATGTTTCGCGAGAGTCGGGCGGGATGTTCTCAGTCCGGATCGAACTCGACGCCTCACCGTCCAACTGCGTGGAGGTGGTGTTCGGGCGCGACGCTGACAGGGACGGAGTTCTTTCGCGCTCCGAAGAGGGCATGGCCGTGGGGTACGACTGCGGGGAGTGGAAGATCGTGGATTGCGCGGGCGGGGATGAGACGGTCTGCGCGGGATCGCAGGGGCGCATCAGGCTCGACTGGAAACTGCGCCTTGACCGCGACAGGAAACCCCGCTCGCTTTCGGCGACGGTGAACGGTCAGCCGGTCTTCACGCAACCGCAGACGCAGCCATTCCTATTCGACGCGACATGGAACGCCGCGAAGGTGGTTCGCAGGGGATGGAGTCCGTCGAACCCGAACGTCGTCTGTTCCGTCGGCGACGAGCCGATCGTGCTTTTCATCCGATGAAACGGAGAGGGTAGAAATGTGCAGATGTGAGAATATCGAATGCCAATATCCAACAACCAGCTTCTCTTGTTGTGCGGCCTTGGACGCTACGATACGCGGGCGAGACGTCCGTGCCAGAGGGGGCGGTCGTGGCTGGAACGGATGCGGAAGCGTGTCCATCCCATTTTTTCGACCGCCGTATCCGGCGTGACGAAAACCTGTCGAAACGCAAACCATGAGAAAGGTACAGGACTATGAAAATCGAACTGCATAGGATTACGATACGAGAACTCGTCGAAGGGTATGTCGATGATGCCGAGGCGGGCGTGCGCGGGTACGGTGGACGTCTCGACATCCGTCCTCCATATCAGCGCGAGTTCGTGTACAAGGAAAAGGAACGCAACGCGGTCATTTCCACCGTGATGAAGGGCTTCCCCCTGAATGTGATGTACTGGGTGAAACGCCCGGACGGAAACTTCGAGGTGATGGACGGACAGCAGCGGACGATCTCGCTCTGCCAGTACGCCAACGGTGATTTCTCGTGGGGCGAGCTGGACATCGGCGCCAAGTTCTTTCACCGCCAGCCGAAGGACATCCAGGAGCGGTTCCTCGGCTACGAGCTGATGGTCTATTTCTGCGAGGGGACGGAATCGGAGAAGATCGACTGGTTCAAGGTCATCAACATCGCGGGGCTGAAGCTGACGGGACAGGAAATGCGGAACGCCGTCTATTCCGGACCGTGGGTCAGTGACGCGAAAAGGTATTTCAGCAAGCCGGGGTGCGTGGCGCAGAAAATCGGCTCGCGATTCCTGAACGGGAGCGTCGATCGGCAGGAATACCTGGGGACGGCGATTACGTGGATCATCAACTCGACGAAGGACAAGGCGATCGAGGACTACATGGCGATCCATCAAGGGGACACAGAGGCGACGGGACTCTGGCTACATTTCCAAAAGGTGATCAACTGGGTCGAGACGCTGTTCCCAAAATACCGCAAAGAGATGAAGGGGCTGGAGTGGGGGCGGTTCCACAAGGAGTTTGGCGAGAGGCGTTACAATCCGAAGGAGCTGGAGGCGGCGGTCTCGGAATTGATGGCGGACCGGGAAGTGCAGAAGAAGGGCGGCGTGTACGAGTTTCTCCTCTCGGACAGGACGCGATACGAGAGGCTGAATCTGCGTACCTTCGATGATGCGGAGAAACGCGAAGCGTACGAACGGCAAAAGGGGATTTGCCCGATCTGCGGAAAGCATTTCGAGTTCGAGGAAATGGAGGGGGACCACATCGTCCCGTGGTCGAAAGGCGGGAATACCGTTCCTGAAAACCTCCAGATGCTCTGTCGCCGGGACAATGCGCTGAAGAGCGACAAGTTCTGAGTTTAGGACTCTTCAACCTAAATTCCTCTGTTGGGGAATCACAGGGCGCATCTGCGTTTTTCACCGTCATCTTTTGAAAATGAAAACAACAGAAACAACAACTTTGCTGCGCGAAGTAGTGACGAGTGACGAATGACGAGTGACGAGAGGCGGTAGTTTCCAAAGTTATCCTCATGGACGTTCCTGCGCCCGGAATCACATTTCTTTCGCGCTTTGTCTTGTTGCGGGATGGAGTTTTTGCTAGACTTTCTTTTGTGATTTGGCGGTATTCGGTTTCGAATACGGCTTGGGTGAACGTGGACTGCCTTGCCGAGTGAAGTGTGAGGAGTGGAAAAACAGAGGGGAGTGTGATGAGAGGCTGTCGTATCTTGTGGATGGGTGCAGTGGTGGCTTGCGCCGTGTCGGTGCAGGGCAAAAGTCTATTTGTTAATCCTGCCGCTTCTTCGGGTGGGAACGGGACGTCTGCTGCTCCCTATCGGACGATTGCTGAAGCCCAGTCTGCCCTGCGTACGTTACGTCAGTCCGGTTCGCTGGTTTCCGGTGAACGTGTGGAAATCGTTCTGGCGGCAGGTACCTACGCGCTCACCGACACCTGGAAGTTCTCGAAGCAGGACAACGGAAACGAGAACGCGCCTGTGGTGTGGCGGTCCGCCGACAAGGGATCGGCGCGGATTATCGGCGGAATCCTGATTCCCCCTAATCGTTTCCGTTCGGTTTCCGACGAGGAGATTCTGCAACGCATTCCGGAAGAGGCACGCACGCATGTTGTCGTGGCAGACCTTACCGATCTGTCACCCGGAAAGATTCCGGAACTGCCCGATTCATACGGTGGCGCTCCCAATCCGCCGTTGCTCTATGTCAATCACAGCCTGATGGAATTTGCCCGATGGCCGAATGAGGGATGGACTTCTTTCACGAACGCGACCGATCACGGGATCGACAAGGAAACGAAAAAGAAATATCCCGGCGCGTTTCTGTACGACAATCCCCGTATCCGTCGCTGGCATCCCGAATCGGGTGTTTGGCTGAACGGATTCTGGACGCACGACTGGGACAACCGCAGTCTCCGCGTGGCGACGATCAACACGTCCAGCAACGAGATTCGTCTTGCGGGTGTTTCCCCTTACGGGATTGCGGGCGGTACGTGGGGACGAAAAGACCGCCGGTTCTACGCGTTCAACCTGTTGGATGAGCTGGATGTGCCGGGCGAGTGGTATGTGGATCGTGTACGCAAGTTGCTCTACCTCTATCCGCCGAATGGGAAGTTGTCGGACTCGGATGAGATCGTGCTCACGCTGGCGGATCGTCCCTTGGTTCAATTCGAATCTGAAAGCAGTCACATCTTCTTGCAGAATCTGGTTTTCGAGTACTCCTTCGGAACCATGCTGACATTGACGAATGTCAAGCACATCGAAATCAGCGGCTGTATGATCGCCAACGGGGCGCAGGGCGGAATCAGCCTGAACGGGATGCGGTGCGCTATCCGCAACTGCGACATCGGAGGGCTTGGGACATACGGAATCTCCGTAACCGGAGGGGATAGAAAGAAGTTGATTCGAGCCGACAACGTGCTGGAGAACAATCGGATTCACGACTACGCCAAGTTCCAGAAGACGTATGCGGCGGGCATTCACGTAAACGGCGTGGGACAGGTGATTCGCCACAACAAAATCTGTAACGCGCCCCATTGTGCGGTACTGTACGGCGGCAACGAGCATCTGTTCGAGTACAACGACGTGCACCACGTATTGCTCGAAACCGGTGACGCGGGGGCGTACTACACGGGACGCGACTGGACTACGCAAGGCACGGTTTTGCGTTACAACTTCACGCACGAGCTTGGTTCTGGCGCGGTGGGCGCTGGCAACACGATGGGATTTTATTTCGACGATTGCGATTGCGGCGACGAGGTCTATGGTAACATCTTCTGGAAGGTGAGTCGCGGAATCATGATTGGCGGCGGACGCGAGCATCCGATTCGCAACAACATTTTCGCGGAGTGCCAGATTGGCATGAGCATCGACGCACGCGGTATGACGTGGAAACAGTGGAACAACCCATCCGACCCCAGTTGGTGTCTGGACCAGAAGGCGCGAGCGCTGAACTATCAGGAGGAGCCGTGGAAGTCGCGTTATCCACGGCTGGCGAACATCTGGAACGACTCGCCGCGCGAACCGCTCTACAATCCGGTGGAAACCAACCTCTTCCTCGACTGCCAAAAGGATGTGCTGGTGCTGGACGAGAACACGCGCCAGTTGCAGGACAAGCTGACGATTGACGGGAATCTGGCCGTGAACACCACGGGGGATTCCTCTTTGGCGAAACCCGATCCGCGCGTCAAAGGCGTTGGTTTGGTTTCCGGTACGGCGGAGCAGCCGCTTGGACTGGGATTCCGGGATGCCGCGCACGGCGATTTCCGGATCGAGTCCGGAGCGGCACTTTTCCGCTTGATGCCCGGTTTCAGGAAAATTCCCGTCGAAGAGTTCGGTATTCAGAAAAACAGGAAGTGAAATGAAGAACAATCTGTATCTCGGTTTGGACTGCAGCACGCAGTCGATGAAGGCGATCGTGATTGACCCGGTGGAGGGAAAAACGGTTGCGGAAGCGAATGTCAATTTCGGTAAGGACTTGCCGCAGTACAACTGTCCGGAAGGGTATCTGGCGAACGCCGACCGTCTGGTGAAGCACGCGGATCCGCTGATGTGGCTCGCCGCGTTGGATCTGGTGTTGATACGGTTGCGGGACGGCGGATGTGACATGGCGGCGATTGCCGGGATTGGCGGCGATGGTCAACAGCATGGTTCCGTCTATCTCAACGCCGAATGGCAGAAGCGCGTGCAGTCGCTGGATCCGCGACTCGGTCTTCCCGCACAGATCAATCCCGCTTTGGCGCGCACCACCAGCCCGATCTGGATGGACAGCTCGACCTTCTCCCAGTGCGCCGACCTCAATGCCGCCTTCGGTCGCCAAATTCAGACGGAGACGGGGTCTTCCGCGATTGAACGGTTTGCCGGACCGCAGATTATGCTCTTCTCTCAGACGGAGCCGGAGCTGTACGCTGCGACGCAGCGGATTCATCTCGTCAGTTCCTTCCTCTGCTCCGTTTTGATCGGACGCGATGCACCGATCGATTTCGGTGACGGGGCGGGAATGAATCTGCTCAATCTCAAGCGGAGCGAGTGGGATAGGGGAATCACCGCATTCATCGACCAGCGTGCAGAAGAGGCGCGGGAACGGAGCCGCGTGCAAATGCCCGTGCAGCCGCTCATCGAGAAACTGCCCCTGTTGCAGAAAAACGGCGTGGCGGGAAAACTCTGCCGCTACTTCACCAAGTACGGATTGCGGGAGGGGATTCCCGTTGCGGTGTGGACGGGCGACAATCCCGCGAGTTTGGTGGGAACGGGCGCATGGGCTTCCGGTGTTGCGGTTGTCAGTCTGGGAACGAGCGACACCTTCTTCGCTTCGATGGATACCTTCCGAACGGATCCCGACGGATGTGGGCATGTGTTCGGAAATCCGGCAGGCGGGTGTATGAGCTTGATCTGTTTCAAGAACGGTTCCGTTTCGCGGGATCGTGTCCGTACTATGCTGGACGTGTCCTGGCAGTTCTTCGATCAAGATGCCTTTGCGAAGACGCCTCCGGGAAACGAGGGACGAATTGCCCTGCCTTGGTTCGAGGCGGAGATCACGCCGCCGCGTGCGGAGACTGGACTCCGTGCGAATTTCGATTGGGAGAAGGCACCGCCCGAAGTGTTGGTCCGTGCGGTGGTCGAGGGACAGGCTTTGGCGATCCGCCACCATTCGCAGTGGATTGGCGAATTCAACACCATCCGCGTGACGGGTGGCGCGTCGAAGAGCGCGGGAATCCGGCAAACGCTGGCGGATGTCTTCCAAGCCAAGGTCGAACGGATTGCGTTGGAAAATTCGGCAGCGCTAGGTTCGGCGATGTTGGCGGCATCTTCAGCCGCCGCCGAATCGTCGGTGATCGGTGGCGCGACCTCCCTCTCCGCCATGACCAAGGTGTTCACCCCCGTGCAGGACGAAGTGGTTGCCCGGTCTGAGACGGCGGCGTGTTACGACAAACTCCTGACGCAATTGACGCAACTGGAAAATTAACCTCACAAGGAGCAGTTATGTTTCAGTCCTTTCGTTCGATTCCAGCTCGTAGGTGGTGGTTTACGAGGCTGGGCGTATTCGCCGCCTTTCTGATTTCTCTGGGGATCTATGCCTGCACGGCATCCCGTTCCGTCTTCCCCGGATTGTCTGCGCAGTGGATTGCGTGGGTGTCGGGTGCGGACGTGCGCGAAGTGGTCACGCATCCGCTTTTGACTGCGTTGGGCGGTTGGGTGGCAAGCCTCCCGTGGGGAACACTCGCGTATCGACTGAATCTGCTGGCGGCGCTTGCCGGCGCGTTCTCCGTCGCGATCGTTTTCGAGACTGCGCAGTTCTTCGCGTACGAGTATCTGCGGGATGAAACAGAGCAGAAGTGGTCGAATCTCGTCTCCCTTTTGGCTGGCGTTCTCGCGGCGTTGTTCGCGGGCTTTTCCATCGGGATTTGGGAAGGATCGATCCAGTTCCGTCCGGAGATTTTCGACACGGCGTGGATTTTCGCCTGTGTCCATTTCCTGATCGTGTATGCCTACCACAATCCCCTCATCTCGGCCGAGGAACTTTCAGACTCGGAAGAGTTAAGCCAGAAGCCGAGGTGGATTATCTGGATGTTGTTGTTCGGCATTCTGTTGGGCGCGGGGTTTGCGGAGAGTACGACCTGCATGTTGGCGGCTCCTTTCTTGCTGGTTTTGGCGGTTCTTGTCGAATGGAAGATTGCATGGTGCCGGTTCTCGACGATTTTGGGGGCGTTGTTCCTGGGGTTGCTGTCGGCGGCGGGCGTCTATCTCTATGCGGAGTATTTGACTGGCGGCGAAGAGACCTTCTCCGCATTTCGACCGTTTTTCGGTTTGCTTCCCGTCTTGCGGGAGCAGTGGAGGGAGTTGGGCGAACTCTTCAATATCCGTTTTTGGATTGCCATCGTTTCCCTCGGATACGTGGTCGCAATTGGCGCACTGTCTGTGTCGATGAAGATATTCGTCAACGTGAGAAGATGGAGCCACTTGTTATTCTTGCTGATTCTCTCCTTGTTTGAGGTTGGTCTGCTATTCAGCTTCTCCCATTCGCCCGATACCCTGCTGATGGTAAGGGGGCGGATTCCCGCACTGATTTACGCTGCGGCTGCGGTCGGGTTCGGATTGGTCGTCGCGTCCTGGTTCGCCTACCTCGTCATGGGTGATCCAGACGAAACGCTGACTGCAAATGGGTGGGACCCGAATGCAAATCCAGCCCGCCAGACCGACGAGCCGCCTCCCGTCAACCCTGTGATCTGGAAGATCACGCGGTTTGTGGGATTCTTCATGTTCCCGGTTCTCTGCATCTTGTTGATCTTCTCTTCCGTTTCCCATGCGAAATGGGTGCTAGCCGAGAAGGTTGATTTCGCCGATCGGGCTGCACACGAACTGCTTGACGACGTGGGAAATCGTCGCTGGCTGATTTCGAACGGCGTGATCGATTCGCATATCCGGATCGCCGCCAAGGTCTCCGGCAAAGACGTCATTTTGCTTTCCCCGTTCCGGCTTCAGGAGCAGAAGTATCTCACGTCTGTTTCAAAGGCGATCCAAAATGCACCGGAATTGACGGACAACACGAAACTGCGCGCGAAGAATCTGCTGGAGTACAATCTCCACCTCTTCTTGGAGGACTTTTTCACCGGCGACGAAAAGATCAACGAGAAGGCCGTCACGATCGGAATCCCGGATCTCTGGTACGCCTCCACGAACTGGACACCGGTTGCTAGTACGTTTTTCTTCACGGGTGCGAGAGATGTCCGCAAGCTTCCAATAGAAGAACTCTACCAGAAACACACCGAATTCTGGCGGAACTGGGACGGCTTCTTCCAATATCGGGAAACGGATGACCGCCGACTCTCGAACCAGACGCGGAAGTTGTTGTTGCACCACATGGCGTTGCTGGCCAACGATCTGGGAATCGTGCTGGACGAAGCCGGGTACTCGGAGCTGGCGTTCCAGGCATACGAGCAGGCGTTGCGGATTCTTCCCTCCCACATCAGTGCTCAGCTCAATCTTTTTGAGTTGATTACTCGAGGTCTGCATCCTGAACGAAAGGACACGATTGAGCGACAACTGATGGACAAAGTGAGAGACCCGAATTCGCGCTATCCGCTTTGGGCTTTGAACAACTACTACGGGTATGTCCGTAACTACGAGTTATTCGTCCGCATGGGATGGTCATGGGCGCTCTCCAGTTCGCCCGGTTCCGTCCTTGCCGGTATGCGGCGTACCTATGCGGTGGAAGCGGACGCGGAAAAACGCGCACGGTTGAGCGCGATGATGGCCGCGATCTATGCGTTAAAGGGGAATTACGTGAAGAGCCGTGAGGAATACCTGAAAGCCTTGCAGGTGAACCCGGCGGATACGGAGGCACTCTCCGGACTCTCGCGGATCGCCGTTCAGGAGAACGATCCTGCCGCCGCCCGCGCCATTCTCGAGAAGGGCGAGTTGGCTGGCGCGGACAAAGAAAAATTGCGACTGGACTGGGCTGCCCTCGCGTTCGCTTCCGGCGACTTGACGCAGGCTCGTATGCAGTTGGAACAGATGTGCATGGGGGAGAAACCCTCCTCGATGGCATTGGCTCTGCTCGCAATCACGATGTTGGAGCAGAACGACTACGCGGAGGTTGAGCATAAGATCCTGCCGATGTTGGTCAAACGGTCGAACGGACAGGACAACTATTTCTCGTTCGTCATCAAGGGCAAACTGTTGGAGAAGAAGAAGGACAATCCGGATGCCTTACAGCAGGCTCGTAGCTGTTATATTCGCGCACTTTCCATCAACCCCGGCATGATCGCCTTGCTGCGTACGATTCTCTCGCTGGACATGGAGCTTCGCGATCGCAGGGCCGCCATCGCCCACTCGCTCACCTTGTTGCGTTCGGCACCGGAGGACTATCTGGCCGCGTTCGTTCTCGGAACGATTCGCTTGGAAGACGGGGAATACGGCGATGCGGAACAGTATCTGAAAATCGCCTGCAAGGACGAGCAGAACGCCAAACCCGAAGTCTTGAACAACTACGCAACAGTCTTATGCCTGATCAAGAAGGGGGCAGAGGCCGAACGGATTGCACGGCTTGCCGTGAAGAAGGATGCGGAAGGCTACGAGGCGCATTCTACGCTGGCGTATATTCTCGCAGACAACGGGAAGTTGGACGAGGCGGAGAAGGAGATCGAGCAAGCTTGGAAACTGAAGGATACGGATATGCGTCTGTATTTTACGGAGGCACTGATCGCGATCAAGCGTTCGAACAAGGAACAGGCGCAGAAGGCCTTGGCGGCAATCGGGAAAACAGACAACTTCTCGAAGTCTGATATGCGTATCCTCAATGACCTCCGCGACGAGGTGAACAAGCTGAAATGAACGTGAATCCGATTCTGCGAGAAAAGTTGGCATCGTTGCCTACGAAACCCGGATGCTACATCATGCGGGATCGGAAAGGCACGATCATCTACGTGGGCAAGGCGGTTAATCTCCGTCGCCGCGTGCAGAGCTATTTTCGCGAATCGTCCCTCCGCACGGCACCGCCGAAGGTGCGGAGTATGGTTCATTCCGTGGCGGATCTGGAGACCGTCATCGTCCGTAACGAGGCGGAGGCGTTGCTGACGGAATCCAATCTGATCAAGCAGTACCGTCCCCATTTCAATATCCTGATGCGAGATGACAAGCGGTATCTTGCGTTGCGTGCCGATCCGGGCGATCCCGTTCCGCGTATCACGACCTGCCGGATTATCCGCGACGATAACGCCCTCTATTTCGGTCCCTTCCCCTCCGGAACGGTCGTGCGGACGGTTCTGGACTTTACCGAGAAACGGTACGGGCTTCGGCGTTGCTCTCCAATTCAGCCGGACGAGGAGACGTACCGCCACTGTATCAACGACGTGGTGCGTTTCTGTACCGCGCCGTGCGTTCACCACATTTCGGAGGCGGACTATCGAGCGCGTTTCGACGAGGCGTGCGCGTTTCTGCGCGGCGAACGGCTGGAGGTGATTGAAGAGGTGCGCCGGGAAATGTACCATGCTTCGGACAACAAGGATTTCGAAAAGGCATCTGCGTTGCGCGACACCTGGCTGGCGTTAAAGGAGATGGTGAAGCAGAAGATTCATCTTGTGCAGCAACCCGAACTCTTTGCGCAGGAGGCGGCACACGGGATCCACGAACTGCAAAAGGCGTTGAATCTACCCGTCTTGCCTGAGTTGATCGAGGGATACGACATTTCGAACCTCTTTGGAACAAATCAAGTGGCGAGTCTCGTCGTCTCCGTGAACGGTATTCCGGATCGCCGTCTCTACCATCGGTTCCGAATCAAGTCGGTGATCGGCGCGGACGATCCTCGTTCGATGGCGGAGGTAATCCAACGGCGTTATTCCCGTCAGCTAGCCGAAAAACGGAAGTTGCCGGACTTGATTTTGATCGACGGTGGCAAGACGCAGTTGCGTGCGGCGCGTGCGGAGTTGGACAAACTGGGGCTTTCGCACATTTCCAGCGTGGGCTTGGCGAAGCGTCAGGAGGAGATCGTCCTGGATGACGGACGCGAGAATGTCTTGCTGCCGCGTGACAGCAGTGCGCTGCAGGTGTTGACGCGGTTGCGCGACGAAGCGCACCGCTTCGCGATTACCTACCATCGTCGGTTGCGGAACCGTTTGATTCGTGAGTCCGCGCTGGACACAATTCCTGGTATCGGTCCCGCGAAGAAGAAGATGTTGCTGTCGCACTTTGGTTCCGTGACGCGGCTGGCGAACGCGCCTATCTCTGCCTTGCTGGAACTGCCGGGGATTACCGAGCCGCTGGCGGAGGCGATTCACCGTGCCGTTTCGCCGAGTAAACATGCCTCTCTCGGCGTGAAAGCGGAGGCGAGCCTCTATTGATGCGGAAAAGGACGGATGACAGGACGAGGAATGGAGAAGAAATGCAGGAGTTGAAATTGGCTGGTCAAGAAGAACCCTTGTTGGAGATTCGCCATCTTTCCGTGACCTTTCGGCATGAGGGCGTGGAGACGACGCCAGTCCACGATGTTTCGCTTCGCGTCAACCGAGGGGAGCGTGTCGCGGTCGTGGGCGAAAGCGGATGCGGGAAAAGTCTCACCGCTATGTCTGTTACCCAGTTGTCCCCGACGGATCGTGCGCGGTTGGGCGGGGAGATCCTGTTCGAGGGGGAGGATTTGTTGCGTGTAGGGAAGAAACGCCTGGAGGAAGTTCGGGGGCAGGGGATTGCCTACGTCTTTCAGGATCCTTCCGCCAGCCTGAATCCGGTGATGCGTGTCTATAGGCAGATTACCGAAACCAATCGTGAACTGTCAAAGGCGGAACGGATCGCTCGCACGGAACACTTGCTGGAAGAGGTTGGACTGCCCGATCCACCGCGTCTTGCCCGCGCCTACCCTTGCGAGATGAGCGGCGGACAGCAACAACGCGTGATGTTGGCGATCGCGTTGGCGCAAAAGCCCCGACTGCTGATCGCGGATGAGCCAACCACGGCGCTGGACGTGACGACGCAGCAGAAGGTGCTGGATTTGATCGATGCGTTGGCAGTGAAGTACAACATGGCGGTGCTGCTGATTACCCACAACTTGGGACTGGTGGCGGGCCGAATGCAACGCGTGTATGTCCTGTACAGCGGCTACACGGTGGAGAGCGGTGATGTCCGTGACATCCTTCTGCATCCCCAACATCCCTACACCAAGGGACTGTTGGCGGCGGTTCCCCGCCTCGACGCGCCGAAGGATCAGCCGCTCGCGGATATTCCCGGAACCGTTCCGTCGCCCGATGACTGGCCGCCCGGATGCGTTTTTGAGCCACGATGTGGCGAGGTGCTTGACAGATGCCGACGTGAAGTCCCGCCGATTCACCGTCTTGCGGACGGGAGGATGTGCGCATGCTGGAAACGGATGGAGGATGCATCATGCTGTTGCAAGTGAATCAGCTGCAAGTGACGTACCGTCAAATCGGACATCCACCGTTGCATGCGGTACAGGGCATCTCCTTTGAGCTGGACGCCGGACAGTCGTTGGGGATCGTCGGGGAAAGCGGCTGCGGAAAATCATCGGCAGCAAAGGCGATTATCGGACTCCAGTCGAGTTTTGGCGGGGGAATCCGCTTCGAGGGAAAATCCGTCCACGAGATGAATCGAGCGGAACGCATCCAGTACCGGCGAAGTGTGCAGATGGTGTTTCAGGACGCCGTCGGTTCGCTCAACCCGCACATGACCGTGCGCCAGACGCTGGAAGAGGTGTTGCGCGTGCACCGGATGGTTCCGTCGGGACAGATTCCGAAACGCATTTCGGAACTGTTGGAACTGGTCAGCCTTCCGGAGCGCGTATTGGCCGCCTATCCGCGCGAAATCAGCGGAGGACAATGCCAGCGTGTCAGTTTTGCCCGCTGCCTCGCGTTGAATCCACGCGTGATTCTAGCGGATGAACCGGTCAGTGCGTTGGACGTCTCCGTGCAGGCGAGAATCTTGAACCTGCTGCGCACGTTGCAGAAGGAGTTGAATCTGGCGATTCTCCTGATCTCCCACGATCTCGCCGTGGTACGCACGATTTGCGATCGCGTGTGCGTGATGCACAAAGGCCGCTTCGTCGAAACCGGCACGACGACCGCCGTGCTGGAAACCCCGCAAAACGACTACACGAAAAGCCTCCTTTCCGCCGTCCCAGATGTCAATCGGGCATTGGGCGGCACGGCGACGCGAAGCACCGCCAGTGAAGAATGAAAAGGTTAAATCGCCGCTTCGCGTCGTTAAATCGGCGGCGATGCCGCCTTTAAATTAAGTGGGCTTCGCCCTAAGTGTCGCTGGTGCGACTAAGTGAAGAATGAAAAGGTTAAATCGCCGCTTCGCGTCGTTAAATCGGCGGCGATGCCGCCTTTAAATTAAGTGGG
>JAFYDR010000012.1 GCA_017544725.1 Kiritimatiellia bacterium | reverse complement strand
GCATTATCCTGCTGATGCTGGTCAATTTCTTCTTCCGTAGCGAGCGTTTGGATTGGGCGATTTCTTTGGTCTCGATTCTCGTGTTCACAGGCTTGACCGCATGGGACGCACAGAAGGTGAAGTTGCTGGCGAGTTCGATTGCGCCGGAGGAACGGGATAACTCGACGGTGATGAAGCTCGGTGTCATTTGCGCACTGCAGCTCTATCTCGATTTCGTCAATCTCTTCCTGCATCTGCTTCGGATTCTGGGTCGTAGGCGTTAACCCGTGTGGATTGACGCGCATGTCCACCTGCAAGATGAACGTCTTGCGGGGAAATTAAACGAATACGCGGATTTAGCCAAACGGGCGGGCGTGACCTGTCTCTGTTCCGCAGGAACATCGCCCTCCGACTGGGAGCGTTTGGTTTCTTTGACCGAGACGTTTCCAATTCGAATTTTGCCGAGTTTTGGAGTCCATCCGTGGGACGCGGTGGGGCTACTCGGAGACTGGCAGGAAAAGTTGGAAAATTTTCTTTCCCGTTTTCCTGAATCGCCAATCGGAGAGATCGGACTTGACGGACTTCGGGATGTGCCGGAGGAAATCCAGCTTCGGTTTTTTCGTGCGCAACTGGCTTTGGCGGTTCGGTTACGACGTCCCGTTGTGCTTCACGGGGCGAGGTCTTGGGGACGACTCTACGAAGAACTCCGTCCTTGTGCCGGTCAACTTCCCGGAATCATGTTGCACGCGTTTTCCGCATCGCCGGATTTGGCGGAGCGGTTTCTTGCTCTGGGCGCGGTCTTTTCGTTCGGAGGACTTCTCTGCAACGAGAATGCGACGCGATGCCGCGAGGCGGCAACTCGTCTTCCACTGGATCGAATCGTAATCGAAACCGATTCGCCAGACTGTTTCCCGAACGGGGGAATCCCGTTCCCTGGGGAAGGGGACAATTCAAAACTCAACCACAGCGCAAACCTTATCAAGGTGGCAACCGCGCTTTCCACGCTTCGTGACATTTCGCTGGAAGAGATTGCGCGAGCCACCCGCGAAACAACCTTGCGTTTCTTCGGTATGCCAGTCTAGTCATCTAGCTTTCTAGGATTCTAGGTGTCTAGCCATCTCCAGCTTTCTTGTTTCCTCAAAAAAGGCTATTTAACACCACTCTCCGTGCCGTGTCGCTTGCGGCGCGGTGTGTCTCCCAACCCCCTATCGATTGTGGTTTGGGACTTCCCTTCATCTAGTAATTGAAAAATTTTTAATTTTTTTAAAAATATAGTGTTGACAAATGTGGGGGAAAGTGGTTTAATGTGGGACGTTTTCCCACGGAGTGTATGGACAAGAGAAACAAACAGGACGATTTCGCGGAAACGCAGAAAAATGGGATTTCGGGCGGATGCCCGTTTGGCCGGTACGACCATACCATTGATGCGAAGAAGCGTTTGACGATTCCCGCTCTGTTGCGGGAGTTGTTGGGAAACCCTGATCGCCTGTATGTTCTCCGATTCCCGGGTGCCCCCTGTTTGACACTGATGACGGATGTGGAGATGAAAAGCCGCATGGAAAAGCTGAACGCGAGCGGGACGTCGATCTTCGACCCGAATCGCTCAAAAGCGTTGCGATACATCGGCGAGAACTCCGAGGTCGTTCAGGTGGATGACAACGGGCGTATCCGAATCTGTGATCGGCTGATGCGGCAGATAGGACTGCTCAAAGAAGCGGTATTTATCGGAACGGGCTTGACTGTCGAAGTTTGGGCTTTGGAGAACAAGCCGAGGGACGATGGACCGGTTGACGAGCAGGAATACGCCAACGCATTGGCCTTGGTAGGGTTTTAATCGTTCGGATGCTGAACGTTCACGTTTCACCGGTCGTGAACAGGAAGCTGAAGGATGGTTGGTGTCGGACTCCGGCCGACAAACGGCGCGTGTGAGCGCGTTGGTACAACCGGACAAAGAGGAAAGGCGGTAGAGAAATGAGAAAAAGAGAACTCTCGCAGCTAGGCTTGCCGACCGGTCACCCCAAGGTCGAGTGGCCTAGTCCGGGACGCGGCTGAAACTGCGGGAGTGTTTCTCATGCACATACCAGTCTTACTCAAAGAAGTCTTGGAAGCGCTGAACGTACAGGCGGGAGGCGCCTACATAGACGGGACGCTCGGTGGCGCGGGCCATGCCTCCGAGATTTTGCTTCGGGCCGGCGAAAAAGGTCGGCTTCTGGGCATAGACCGAGACCCGGACGCGTTACAGCGGGCGGGGGCACGG
>JAFYDR010000248.1 GCA_017544725.1 Kiritimatiellia bacterium | reverse complement strand
GTTACGCAATCGGACGCGACGGAGCGCGTCCCTCCCATCCGTCACTGCAACCTCTGGTTGCTTACTTCTCAGCCTCTCAGCTTCCCCGCTTCTCAGCTGGGCGGCCTCGCCGCCCTACGAAGTTATAGGTAAATGAGGTCACTCAAAATTTTGAAAAATTACGCTTTTCAATTACCAGTTATTTTGCTAAACTATTCACACTTTTTTGCCAGCATAGCTCAGTTGGTAGAGCTACTGATTTGTAATCAGTAGGTCGGGGGTTCGAGCCCCTCTGCTGGCTCCAGCCTGAAACGCGGGGGAACCCAATAAAATCAAGGGTTCCCTCGCTTTTTGTATCTAAATTTCATTTTTGCCGTTTTCTCTCTTGTTCACTGTTTGATTGCATTCGATCTTAATCGACAACTACCGATTGATATGCGACATACGATCTTCATTTTCTCTTTTCATTCGCCGAAGGCTGACTTCTCTGTTTAATACGCTTGCCACGTTGGCTGCGTCAGTTGCCTCGGAAGTGCCAGCGTTTTTCGGGCGAGAGGAAGAAGTAACCGGGCACACCACTCATGTCCACGCGGATCCAATCGTAGTTTGGTTTTTCCGCTCGATTAAAATCTATGCGCCAGAGTCCGCCGTCTGTGTTCTTTTCTTTCTCGACCAAAAAGATGTCTTCCACGATCTCTTTCTCGGCGAAAAGTTTTCCGTCCGGACTGAAGACCTTCACGCAGAAGCGGTAATAGGAATCGCCTCGGCAAAGAAAGGAGAACGTGTCACCAGCAGGCGCGTCGAACCAGAGCGAAAATGGTTTCCGTTTGATGGGAGCCACGACATGTTCGTCGCTCGTGGCATCAACAGCCACAGGTACTGTTGACTTCTCCAGACAGAAGCGTGTCCCTTCATCGGGGAATTCTAGCCGATAGAACCCTCGTGCGAGTGCGTCGAATACAAACTCCGTTGATTGGTCACTGACATTGGGGATTTTCCACGAGCGTCCCTTGCCACCGCCTTTTCGGATGGCGGTAACGGTCAACGGTTTCTGCCCCGCATGGCGTCCCGGTACGGCGATAACCTGCCGCCCCGTGAACACAACACGTCCTGGTGTCTCGACAAAAAAGATCACCTTCGCCTTGCAGAGAATTGCAACGGGGGAAAGCTCTACCGCCTTTCCTTTTGCGTTATCGATGACAGTCACGTTCGATTCGTCCGATTCAGGGAATACGCGGCGAGGGGGAAGGGACTTGCCGCCACGGATAGCCGGCAGATTCTTTTCTGCCCATGCCTGATCCAAAACCGTTGTCTCTACCTCTCCTTTGGGCTTGATCACGCGCACGGTTCCGGTTATTTGTGTCGGGGAAGGACCGATGGCTTGTTTACCGCCCGAGAACCAAGGTCTGTCTATCGGTTGGAAGATTGTCAGATTCCCCAAATCCACGCCGTCGCAAAAGCCCTGACGAATCCGCGGTGCGTTGAAACACACGTCCGAAAACGTCGCATTGTCGGGCGACACGTTGGAGATGACGCAATCTGCAAACGAGACGGAGAACGCATTGGCGGGCGACGCGCCGATGGAAATTCCGTGAAAGTTTGGAGAGTCGAACGTGCATCCTCGAAAACGAACCCAACCTTTCACAAAACGATCCTCTCGACCTCCGCCTCCGGAGACCGTGGCCGAACTTCGGTTTCCGACAGATCGGCAGTTCTCAAAGAGGATTGACACGGGCGAGGAATCTTCGTTCAGTGAATTCAGGTAAACTGTGAAACCATCTCCGCTATTATTTTTGGAAAGGCAGTTGCGAAGCGTACAGTTGACCAGCTTCTCTCCAGACGTGTCTGGTTCCAGATCGATCCCTGCCTGCGGCGCAGTTCCCGACGTGTTGGACATGACCGTGTTTTCGATCAAGACATTCTCGCCGGAACAAAGGGAGATCCCTTGGCGATGGTTTCGGTCGCAGAGGCAGTTACGGATCGTTACGTTTTTCGAACGGGCGATTACGATCCCGTCGCCACCAGACTCGATAAAACGCATCCCTTCTACATACACATTCTCAGAACGGATAATTCGCAACGTATAACGCCACTCGCTCTTGGCGTATGGCGGTTTTTGATAATCGCTTTTCCACATCCGGAAGGTCGAGCCTTCACCACCGCGAATCGTCACGTTCGTTACGCCGTCCAACGTGAAAAGATAATCGCGGATACCTTTGTATTCGCCACGTTTCGCCAGCAACTCTACGCCTGGCTCTACGATAAATTCAGTGTCCGACCTCGCCAGAAGCGGTAACGTCACCCACGGTCCTGACTGTTTGTCCAGCACGATTTTTCCTGCACCGGAATCCAGTGCTTTCTG
Source organism: Kiritimatiellia bacterium (assembly GCA_017544725.1). Lineage (GTDB taxonomy): Bacteria > Verrucomicrobiota > Kiritimatiellia > RFP12 > UBA1067 > RGIG8368. The sequence continues at coordinate 4,714 of JAFYDR010000248.1, read as the reverse complement.
GATGAATCGCGTCGAATCAACTGGATCGTATCCGAAGCTGGAAACTTTCACGGCTTGACCAGCCGTCGCACCAACCGACAAAGAAACGCCCAACACCCAAACGGCAACAACATTCGGAATAATCTTTTTCATGGACATTAGCATAGCATATTTCCCGCCTCATGGCGAACAAGAAAGGGGTTGACTCCGTACGATGGGTGACGATGTGTGGTTACCCCGTCCCCGAACCGCGTGCGGGCGGGGCGTTTACCTATAACTTCGGGCCGCCAGAGGCGGCAGTGATGAGTGAAGAGTGATGGAATTAAGTGGGCTTCGCCCTAAGTGAGCCTTCGGCTCTAAGTGGGGCGTTACCCCTTAGTCCCGCAGGGACACTTAGCCCCATAGGGGTACTTACCCACGAATGGGAGGGGCAACGTCCTCGTTGCCGTGTTCCCGGTTTAAGCTACCTAACCGGCTTAACACGCTTCTCAGTTGGCGTCTTACCGCCTCATTCGGTGAGCTGGAGATCACCCCACATTCCCCAGTCGCCGGAGGTGTTGCCGCCGCAGTCGGTGACCAGATAGAGGGAGATGCGTTTCCCGATGTAGGGCACTAGCGAGGTCTCGAATTCCTTCCATTCGTGTTTGGTGACCAACTCTTCCATCAACTTCTTGCGCGTTCCATTTTCTTCCACCCACACCTGATAGACGATTCCGTCTCCGGGATCACTTCCGTCACCTTTTCCAAGATAGCCTTTTAGTTTGGGCGCATCGGCGGAAATCGTCACTTTGAAACATGCGAAGGAATATCCCTTTCCTCCTTGATAGGGCGGATGCATGAAGATTCCAGTCTTTGTTTTCTGACCGCTTGTGCAACTTTGTAGCGCAACGCTTGCGCCTGTACTGGAATCGAGTGCCTCCTCGTTCTTCCCGCGAAACGCCATGCCTTTCCGGAAGTTCTTCGGAAGCAGGCGGCTGATCGGTGAGGGCGCGATCTGCGGCATCGGTACCGCAGTGCGTGCTCCGAATATCGAGGCAATCGGTTCGCGTTTCCATTCGCCGGAAACCGTGATTCGGTAGGAGACCGTTTTCGGGATGGTGTGGATGAACGAATAACCGTCGGCTTCCGATACCTTTGCGTCTCCCAGCGTTTTCCAGTCTTTGTCGAAGGCTTCCGCTTTCGTGATTTTGACAGGCAGTCCCAGTTGTTTCACGTTGTTGACAAAGACGTCGAACACTTGGTTGGATACGGAACGGATAGCCATCTGTCCGTCGCAGATACCGGCGGGAAACCGTGCGGCCTGTCCGCGTCCATCCACATAGGTATAGGTCGGTGCGATCACGCAGTCAGCGCGATGCCCGTCCAGCAAGCCGCTGAATGCCTGCACTTGACCATCGCCGCTGACGCCGTAGAAGGCGTTTGGCGGCAACTCGACGGCTTTTCCTTGCACCGTTGTTTTCAGTGGAAAGACCGGGTTGCCGTTAACGACTGTCACCGTTCCATCTTTGTAATGCGTCACGATTTGGTTCCTCTGATAAACATCAGCGGCAAGTGCGGCGGAGGTGTCCAGAAGATTACCCTTGTCGTCCAGATAGCGTATCGTGTCGGCATCCACCTGCGTGTAGTGGCTGGCGAGTGCTTGAATGAGGAAGTAACTGCGCATCTGGGAAGTGCGGGTGGAGGCGATGAAATAACCGGGATGCCCGAAGGCGACGGTTGCCGCGAGGAAGCGGTCCCAGGTCGCCTCGTCCCCATCTGGCTTCTTGTCCCTGGCATAGAACATCCCGATGTCGCCCATGCCGAAATTGCAGCAGAGCGGATGCATCTTGCGGAGGTCGAAATCGACCAGCCATGGGTTGATGGCGATGTGGTAACGCTGATCCTGCGCATAGTTTCCGTCGGTCAATCCGCAGTAGGGGAAGTGGTTGTTCCCTTCGGAATAGACGGGGCCATTCCACGCCTTTTTCTGCAGGAGCATGATCTCGCCGAAAGCGTAGTAAGTTGCGGCGAAGGTACCCGCACCCGGTACGCGTGCATCAAAGTCCGTTCTCTCCCACGGGGTAACCGCTGTGTGTACGTCGCAGTAGGCTGTGGAGAAGTGGAATTTCTTCTGGATCACCGGTGCCAGCAGTTCGCAGAACTCGACTGCGCGAGAGGGCTTGGGGGCGTAACAGCGTTCCCAAGCGGGAATGAAGTTTTTGTCCGTATGGCGTGAGATGATATCAGGTGTCCAGTTCTCGTTGACAGGAGCGAAGTCGGTGAAGTTATTGTACGGGCCGTACTTGAAGTGTAGTTCATCCTGCATGATTCGCGCGAATTTGTACTGTCCTGCGTCACCGCCCTTCCTCGGTGCGGCATTGGTGCGGAAGGTGAAGCTTTCATCCTCATCGCGCCAGCCGACTTCGTGATCGGTTAACAGGACGTTGCGCATTCCGAAACGGTGGACGCCGCGCCAGTAGGCCGCGTCATTATCACGGTTTCCCGCTCCGCGCGCGTGCCAGACGTACTTGCCAGTCACGTGTTTCCAAGGGGAAACTGGGTTCGGGATGGACGGCAATACGTCCTCGATCCGAGGGGAACAGGTGAAGATGAAGCGGTCGAACGCGGAGTTGCGTGTCCCGTCTGTCTTCGGATGATAGGCGGTACCACCATTGGCGGCGAGGCCGCTGTTGAACCCCACGTGTACGGCAAACGGGGTGGATGCGTTCGATTGCGTCAGGTCGATCGTTTCCGAAAGGAAGAGCGTTTGCCCGTTTTCCTTCAGAATCAGGACGGAGGGACGTTCCGGTCCGTGCGAAGTGTAACCGTAGGTGTAGTAGGGGAAGGTAACATCGGAAATCTCGTCGGCCTGAACATAACCGAAGCGGATTTCTCCGATCTCGCCACCCGTCGCTTGCAGGTCAAAAACCAGAGAACGATCGATAATGTGGGCGCGTAGAATCACGTCCGCGCTTTTCCCTTTGGCGGAGACTTTGCCGCGATAGATGAACGCATTGTTTTCAACCGTAACGGCGGTATTGTCCGTCTCGCAGGGAATGGCTTTCTTTCCTTTCTTTTCAGGAGCGAAGTAGAGACCGCCTTCCGAAGCGAGCGTGATCCAGTTCCCGTTTCCATATCGCATCGCCAGATCATCCCATTTCCCGGCCTGCGCGGGAAGGCGATATTCAATCGTCTCTGCACCGGAACGAATACGGAACGTGCGATTCGCCGAATCAACCGTGACGGTTTTGGCGACGGGCGTGTAATCTTTCGGTACCATCGTATCCGCCGTGTTCGGGAAGGGGAGACGCCCATCTCCCGTATTCAGTCCCTGTGGGCAATCGGGGAAGAGCTGTACGCCTCTCTTGGCGCGTGGTTTGAAGGTGAGCGGCGGAAACTCCTCTTGGAAAACGCAGAGGCTGTTGAAGTAGATCGTGCGTACGCGGTCAGTGCGTGCGTTGTCGATTGTGAAGGAAACGAACTTCCCGCCCGAACGGACATTGGCAGCCTGTTCATCCGAGAGACGACGGTGACAGAGGAACCACTGGTTGAATCGGGAGGAGGACAGCGGGACAGAGAACGGCTTGCCTGCCGCGTCGGTGAAATTTGCCCGGATGAAGAGTGTCGGGCGTGTCGGGTCAGTGATGTAGCAGTGCGTGTCGCCGTAAATCCAGCAAGTCACGGCGTCGAACGGACCGTTGACCGGAATCGGCGAGGACGGTTTGAGTGTGATGAGCGGATGCGCATTCGTCACTGTCGCATGAAAGGTCAATTTGACGACACCGTCTCCAAAAAGCAGGACATCCTGTGAACTCTCGACCTTCGCATCTGCGTCACGGGTCTCCACGATCCAGCCATTGGCATCCGTCATAGCCAGCAGTGGCGCATGGTCATCCTGCGTTCGATGCGCCCATTCCATCTCGTACGGACGAACACCTGCCGTAACTGAAAACAGCAAACCAAACAATATCCCGAATTCCCCGATGAGTTTTCTCATAACCTTCTCCCGATTTGTGCGCACTCACATGAAAGCACCTGCGCTTGACACCCCGCCAAGCGGAATCAAATCAAACGCAAAATCTTCCCCTAGTCAATCAAATTCTCATTCATCGGTCAATCCAAAAGCGGAGGCGGCTATGAAGAATGAAATGGTTAAAAGGTTAAATCGCCGCTGCGCGGCTTGAAGTTGGCGGCGCGGTCCATTGAAAGGGCGAAGCCCGATTTCAAGCAGTCGAAGACTGCGATTTAACCCTTTCATTTTCAAAGGTTGAACTGTGTCGCCCTTTCAGGGCTTTCTCGTTTTTGATTGGCGTGTCGGGGTTACGCTTCGCTCACCCCCGTCTGTGATTGTGTCGCCCCTACGGGGCTTTGGGAGGGGCAACGTCCTCGTTGCCTCACTTCGTTCGGAATGAAAAATGACGAATGAAGAACTGTTGCATTTTCCTTCACTTTTCATTTTTATATCTTCACTCTTCATTGTGGTTTCACCACTTAGTCCCGAAGGGACACTTAATCGGCTTAACACGCCTAACACACTTAATCGGCTGGCAGCCTATGGGTATAGCCCACTTCAAATTTAAAGGCGGCAAAGCCGCCGATTTAACGCCGCGTAGCGGCGATTTAACCATTTCATTATCATTGGCGGCTCCGCCGCCTATTGACTTCCGCCGGAGGATATGGTATGGTGTTTTGCGTAAGGAATAAACTGTGCAGATCACAACATCCACCACGTTATTACGCGATATTTCGGGAGACC
>JAFYDR010000247.1 GCA_017544725.1 Kiritimatiellia bacterium | reverse complement strand
CTGCGTGGAGACCACGGAGGTGCAGACCGAGGCGGGAAAGTTCAGGTGGTCAACCGAATCCATACGCCGCGACGAGCTGTTCCTGGAGCTGCTCGGCGTGCCGCGCCGCGAATAGTGGTCGTGTTAGACGACTTTTAGGTTAATATGGTAGTATCATTCACGTCTTCTCTGAAAAGATCGTAAAATTCTGTGTAAACGTCCATTATATTGGCTTCTGTAATCTGCTGAAAATCAGGATCGTTAACATCTCGATTTTTGAGAGCTTCATAAAAATGCTTAAAGAATGAGCTTCTAATCATAAATTCTACTGACTTTACTGATTGCTTTAACACTTTATTTAGCAAGTTTTCGTACTTCATCAATTGACTCCTTTTCTTGGTTGTTTTTCAATTAAAATCATAATTGGTCATTCAGCAAGAACAGCCGTCTATATCTGTATCTGAATATAATTGGGATAGAGGGCTGATCCATCACTCAACAGACCAGCCCCAAATTTTGGATCAAACAGCCTTGTCTTTTTCCGAGGAAGTCTCCGTTGTAGAGTCCTCCGTTACCACTTGATAATCAGCCTCTCCGTTGGAGGGTTGTCCAGACCCCTCGTCTCTTTCAGGGGACTCCTGTGTGGAGTCAGACGATTGTTTGCCGTCAACCGTTCCCAAGTGGGAACGGAATCCGAGTCGTTTCCTTTTTTCGTTTAACACAGCCTGGCAGTAATTGATAAAGTTCTCTAGATCTACAATCCCATACGAGTCAACCTCTCGGCGCATCCTCTCTGGAGGGATCCGTTCTTCTTCAGCGTTGTCAGCTTTCTGTTGATCTGTCTTTTTGGCTGTTGCCTTTTGATACTGTTCCGTCAAGTAGTTATGATAATCATCTTTAACCTCTTTAGCTAAAGTTGTGAGTTGACTGCTCTCATGGTTTTCAGTCTCCCAGTATTCCTTGACAGCCAGTTCCACCTGACTCTGTTTGGCATTGTATAACTTGCTGGCTTTACCCAAAAGTGTCCCGTTCGCTGGGATAGTCCTTTTCCTGAGTTCCTTCTTGATAGTTGACACAGAGTTTTTTTCCGAAAGTAGAAGTAGGTAGTACTTCGCCAATTCTTCACTATGCTTATGAGATACCGCACCCAATTCGGTTAGTATCTGTTCCGAACGTTCGTTTAGACTACAGGATTGATTCATATCGAATCTCCTTTCCTTGTTAAAAAAATAATTTAACAAACAAGTTGGATATATTGGTATCGGCTATATCTGTGTTTGGGTATAGTTGGGTTGGGCTGATCCATCACTCGACAAACCAGACCAAGATTTAACTATTTCGAATCTGTATCAGAAGAGGACTCCGATACAAGTTGGTAGCAGTCTTTCCGTAGATGGTTGTTTTGCTACCTCCGATCTCGATGCTAGCCACAAGTTCAATTTTCACAGATCAGCTGTTTTCAGCCTGCCCTTTCCCAAGGGGGACGTATTTGGGAGATCTGTGTAATTGTATGTCGGGAGAGAAGCGCACCCGCTGTAATTGGACTGAACCGTTACAAGGTTCGAAGTGTATGAACAACTATTTACCAGCTGAAAAAATCAGTATTATCGTATCACGTTTTGAAATCCGTGTCAATGGGGAAAATCTGAAAAATTTCTTCCCCCAAAAATGAAAATGAAAAAAAGACTTGACATTTCTTGAAATTTGTGCTAGCTGATTCCAACACAATTCCCAACAGAAACTCCCAACTTAAATTTCAAAAAGATGTATCTTTGACAAGAAAAACAAAAAATCCAAGGATGTCTCCACCCTTGGATCACTATGTTTGGTTTCTCCTAAAACTTGATCATCTGTACAGCCTTGATCCCAGCCTCCAGATTGAAGTGATAGTAAAGACTGGTGATCTTCTCCGAGTTGTGACCCAAAATCTCTTTGACAATAGCCAGCGGAACTCCGGCGTTAGCACACATGGAACAGAAGGTATGTCTCAAGCAATGAAACGATACCTTCCTCTCATCCCCATCTTTTTTTATTCCACAGTATCTCATCACGTTGGACGCTTTCGGCGTCAGGTATTCCGACTTGTACATCTGGGCGTTGGTTGGACTGATGTATTCATCCGGTTGAGATTCACTCGTGTGAACCTCTTTCAGCACGCTCAAGAGTTTTGGGTGGATCGGGATCGTCAGCATCTTTCCTAGCCTCTGTGTTTTCTTCGGGATGAACTGTATCAACCTTCTTTCAAAATCCACGTTCTCCCATTTCAGCAACGAGCAGTCTGAAATTCTAGACCCTGTGTAAATCCCGAGGTGGAACAGAATCTTCATATCCTGATCTCCCTCCACATAGTTCAGCAACTTTTTCAGTTCGGCGGTTGTCAAAGCCCTTCTCGGAAACTTTGAAACAACCTTCTTCTTTTTCAACCCAGACAAGAAATTGGATTCACCCAGCAGGATTTTGAATATCCGTCGGAGATACACCAGATAACGGTTGTATGTCGCTGAACTGACCGTTTTGGAGATTGATGTGAAATACTCCTTCGCCATTTCATCCGTCAGCTCGTCAATGTATTTTACATTTGGATATTCCCTGTTGATCCACCTCTTGAACAGGCTGAACCCTCTATAATAATTCTCTTCTGTTCCGGCTGAAATATCGTCCACGTTCACATCCGTCATGTAAGCGTCAAAGGCGTAATCCAAACGAACCCTTTTCTTTTCTTTCTCAATGTCTGAAAGTAGCGTCTCCGTCTGCTGGATGGTTCTGATCTTGGCTTGGAGGTTTTCAAGAACCGCAATCTTGGTCTCCTCCAAGAAGGGCTTTACGAACTCATCCAGTTTTTTCAAAGCCTCGTCCCTGTCCTTGGTCTGGGTTGACCTTGTGTATATCTTTCCATCAAAAACCCATCTAGCCATGAACAAGCCTGACGGTCTTTTGACTAGTGTTCCCGTTCCGAATGCTCTACTCATTTCTCTTTCCTCCCTTCAATCCAGAACCATTGTAAAAAACTCCAGCTCATCCCCTTCTAGGTTGGAGATTCCGTAGCTGTCAGCCGTCCTCCAGAGTCCGTCATAGACCTTGGCTACCTCTTCATCCCTACCGTACCACTGAAAGATCTTGTGGTTCAGAACGGAAACAAGCTCCGTCAGCATCTTGTAATCACCCTTCCACTCGTTGAAAGCCCTGTTGAATGTGTCTTGGACAGCCTCCACCCCAAACATATCGGCAATCGTGAAATCGTCCCAAAATGTGGAACTGCACCGCTGTTCTTGGTATTCGGGATAGAAACACTCGAACAGATCCTTGTCAGATTTACCTGTCACCCTGATCCTCATCCTTTACCTCCTCCTTTTCCTTTGTCAGCTCCTCAAGTGAATCACCAATCCGTTTCAGCTCGTCCGCAATCCGTGGTAGGTTACGGACTACAGTTTCGTAAAACCTCATCTCAATGACCGTCATTACAGTTCCTCCTTTTCCTTGTTTTCTGACACATCCTTCACCATCTGTTTGATTCGTTCTGGAATGACAGACTTGATGTTACAGTTGTCACAACACCTTCCACTCGTCTTGACGGGAAACGGGTTGTTTCCCATACCAGTCAACTGCTTTCCGCAGATACAACACTTTCTCATAAACCTCTCTCCTTTGTTTGTGCTGGAATACCATCATCCAACGATCCAAACTATAGGAAAGAGTTTCCGGATCACACAACGACAAAGTGTATCAATTTTGAATGATTCGGATTTTGCCGAAAAAAGCTCCGAGAAATCTCGAAAAGGAGGTATATCATAGGTATATCGGAGGTATATCGAAGGTATATTGACTTTGCTGATTCTATGAGGTTTGAGACCCCTTTGCCGGAGAGAACAAAAGAGTCCTTTTCTGTGTAACAAGGCGGAATATTCGGTTGAATGCTTCTGTTTTAACCATCTGTAATCGACTATTTTTCAAACAGTTACATTTTCTGTTTGTGTTTTTGGCAGGGATTCGATATACTAGTCTCCGTTTTACGCACTTCGGGGCGGTTATCTCAGTTGGTTAGAGAGCATGGTTTACACCCATGATGTCGAGAGTTCGAGCCTCCCACCGCCCACCATTTTCCCCTTGCAAAATGAGGGAGTAATCTCGAAATCACGGAACTCGCGGAAGGATCTTTTAAGAAACTCGTAATTTTTCTGTGGTTGAAGTTGTGATCGCTGGAAGGTTTTGAAATTGGTTCGAGGGTCTGCACGATGAAGCAATTCGGGATGGGTATCATCGGAACAGGGATGATTGCGGCATTTCATGCTCGCGCCATTTCCCAACTTCCGAACGCACGGCTGGTCGGTGTCGCCAGCCGTTCTTTGGATTCCGCGCAACGCTTTTGCGCGGCTCACGGCGGAACGCCGTATGGATCGCTGGATGATTTGCTGGCGAATCCCGAATTGGATGTTCTGGTGGTCGCAACGCCATCTGGTTGCCATGTGGATGCCGTTCTCGTTGCGGCCCGCGCCGGAAAACACGCGCTTTGTGAGAAGCCTTTAGAGATTTCCACGGAACGGATTGACCGAATGATTGCGGCGCACCGGAATGCAGGAACGAGACTTGGTTGCATTTTCCAGTTCCGCTACCTTCCTGCCGTGCGTGTCATCCGCGAAGCGATTCAGCAGGGACGTCTCGGTACGATCACCTATGCGGGCGTCTATGTTCCATGGTGGCGAGACCGAGGGTATTATTCGGACTCCGTCTGGCACGGAACGCGGGAACTGGATGGTGGCGGTGCATTGATGAACCAGTCGATTCACATGATCGACCTTCTCTGCGACTGGATGCCTCCCATCCGCTCTGTCGCCGCGCACGTTTCTTCGGTCGGACATTCCGGGATCGAGGTCGAAGATGCGGCGACCGCCTCGCTTGCGTTCGAAGGCGGGGCGGTCGGCGTGGTTTATGGCACGACCTCCGCATTCCCCGGACAACCGAAGCGAATCGAGGTGTTCGGTACGGACGGTAGCATTGTCATGACCACAACGAGATTTCCGTCTTTTCATTCCGTGAGGAACGTCCTGAAGACGTAGCAATCCGTAGTTCACTCTCCGCTGGTTCCGCCTGTGCGACGGGCGCGGGACGTCCCGATGCCATGACAGAGGAACTGCACGCCCGTTGTTTCGCGGATTTCCTGAACGCCGTTGAAACCGGACGTCCGTTCGAAAGCGACGGCGAATCCGCACGTCGTTCTGTCGCACTTCTCGAACGCATTTACGGGTCTGCAAAAACCGCTAATGATGAGTGAGGAGTGACGAATGGGAGAGCCGCGCTTGTCGCGTGTTGTTTGTTGCGAGTCATTCGGGAGTAGTCGAGAGCAATCGATTGCAGTTGAACTCGATGATGGGGCGTCGTCGTTACACTGTGGACGCGATGTCTCTCCTCTGCGGAAAAGTTGCCAGCGTGTTCAGCCTACTGACTACTCTCCATATCCCTACTACCTAAACATTAATTTTTTTTAATCTTTGAATTTTATGGTTGATTTTTCTCTGGCGTTACCCTATAATAACTCTGTTTTTCGTTCCGCGCTATGTGCGCGGCGGGATGATTTTACGAGTTCGAGAAAGCAAGGAGAGTAGAAATGAAGAAACTGATTACAATGGCTAGCGCTCTGGCCGTCGCGGCCGGATTCGCGTTCGCGGACGAGTTGGGTGACGCGCCCCGGTGGTATGTCAGCCCTGGCGTCGGCATGATGTTCTTTGAAGGGAATCAGACGGTGGATGATCCGCTGAATCTGGTCCTCCGTTTGGGTTACGACTGGAGCGAGCACATCTCGTTCGAGTTGGAGGGATCCGATGCGTTGAACGCGACGGCGAACGGGCATCACGGATACAAGCGCGGCGGCAACCGCTGGTGGCGTCGGAACTGGAACGACCGGAACTGGGACCGTGGCTGGTGGCGTGACGAGCACAAGATCAAGGCGCAGAACATTTGGGGCGTCGGTGCGGACGTGCTGTTCCACTACGACCGCTATGCTGCGTTCGACCCGTACCTGTCCGTCGGCTGGGCTTACTACCATGCCGAAGATCGCATCTTCTGCGAAGGCAGCGAGTACAACGTGACCGGTCCGCGTCTGGGCATCGGTGCGTTCTACCACATCACGGAGAACTGGGCACTGCGCGCGGACGGACGTGCCAGCGTGACGATCAACGACCCGACGTGGGAGACGATGTACACGGCTGACCTCGGTATCGCTTACTACTTCGGCGGCGGCGCGAACGGCGATTCCGCGACGAAGGTTGGCGACGCGACGGCTCTGGCCGGCACGGGCGCGGCGGTTGCGGCTGACGACGATCCTTCCAAGAAGGATTCCGACGGCGATGGACTCACCGATGCGGAAGAGGCGCAGCTCGGCACCGATCCTCACAAGAAGGATACGGACGGCGACGGCCTGACCGACTTCGAGGAAGTCCGCGTGTACAAGACCGATCCGCTGAATCCGGATACCGACTTTGACGGCCTGAAGGACGGCGAGGAAATTCACAAGTACAAGACCTCCCCGATCGAGCGCGACACAGACAAGGGTGGCGTCTCTGACGGACACGAAGTGCTCATCGACCACACGAACCCGCTCGATCCGTCGGACGACCTGATGCTCTTCGAGCTGAGCGACGTGCAGTTTGACTACGACACGACCGTGATTAAGGCGAAGTACTTCCCGGAACTCGACCAGGTTGCCCGCGTGCTCGTTCGCAATCCGAACGCCAGCGCGATCGTGGAAGGCCATGCCGACCAGCGCCAGCGCTCCAACAAGGTTTACAACCAGAACCTCTCCGAGCGTCGTGCGAAGGCCGTTGCGGATTACCTGATCCAGCGCGGTGCGAAGGCTGACAAGGTCACCTCCAAGGGCTACGGCTTCACCCGTCCGAAAGTCCAGCCGGACCTGATCAACGGCAATCCGGAAAATCGTCGCGTGGAAATCTACATCCGCGGCGCCGGAACCAATGCGGACAAGGCGAAGTACGCGAAGTAAGCCGATTCGGCTTGTTTTGAAAAAGGCGTCGGTGGCAACACCGGCGCTTTTTTCGGTTGAAGAGAGGCGGGCGGCGCTTCGCGCAAGTTAAAAAGTTGAAAAGTTGAGAAGGTGAAAAGTTGAAAAGCGGGACGGCGGATGACACCGCCAATGAAGAATGAAGAAACTGTACTCGACAGAACATGAGGAACGCGCGGTGCTCGCGCAGGTTGTCCTGACGCAGGAAGACGCGGATGAGGCCGCGGACTCCCTGTTGGAGTTGGGGCGTCTGGCGGACACAGCCGGGATTCGCGTTGTCGGTCAGTTGACTCAGGCGCGCGGCAGACCCGACGGCGGGACGATGTTCGGGCGGGGTAAGGTCGCGGAACTTTCCGCTCTCTTGCAGACGCTGAATGCGACGACCGTAATCTTCGACAATCCGCTGAACGCGATTCAGGTTTTCCGTCTGAAGGAGGCATTGCCAGGCATCAAGGTGTTGGACCGCACGGATGTTATCCTGTTGATCTTCGCCCGCCGCGCCCGTTCCGCCGAGGCACAGACGCAGGTGGAGTTGGCGCAGACGCAGCTCCTGCTTCAGCGGATTCCCGTTCTGGAAGAACAGCAGCGATTCGGCGGCGGCGGCACCGGGGTACGCGGTCCAGGCGAAAGCCGACTGCAGGTACGTAACCAGCCGATCAAGCGGCGCATCCAGGACTTGAAGCGCAAGCTGGAGGAGATCGAGCGACGCGAGACCGGACGTGCGCAGATGAAACGTCGCTGGCCGACGGTCTGTCTGGTTGGCTACACCAACGCGGGTAAATCGACATTGCTCAATCTATTTGCCAAGAGCGACGCCTACGTCGATGACCGCCTGTTCGCGACGCTCGACACCAAGACGCGGCTCGTGAACTTGGACAAGCGGCGGCAGGTCCTGTTGACCGACACAGTCGGGTTCATCCGCAATCTGCCGCACAGTCTAGTCGCCTCGTTCCGATCTACGTTGAGTATCGCCGTCCATGCCGATCTCCTGTTGCTCGTGGTAGATGCCGCCTATCCGCGCGTGGCTGACCACATTCGCGTTTGCCGCGAGACGTTGGTGGAGATCGGTGCAGGGGATGTACCCTGCATTCTCGTCTGCAACAAGTGCGACACGGATCCCGCGCTGCTCAAGCAGGGCGGTGACTCCGCGCCAACGAACTTGCAACATCTGGCGGAGGGGTATCCGCAAGCCATTCCCGTTTCGGCCAAGACGGGATACGGTATCGACCTTTTGAAACAGGCCATGATTGGAGAACTCGAGAAATGCTGCACGTTGTGGCAACTCCCATCGGCAATCTCGGCGACCTCACGCCGCGCGCCCTAGAGGCGTTGCGGAATACCAGCCTGATCGCGTGCGAGGACACGCGTCGGACGTGGGCGCTGTTGAGCGCCTTTCAGGTGTCGCGCCCAGAGATGATCTCGTACCGACAGGGAAACGAGGAACAGGTCGGCAACGTGATCGCCGCCGCGTTGCGCGCGGGGCGCGATGTCTGCCTCTGTTCTGACGGCGGTTATCCCGGTATCAGCGATCCCGGTTACCGACTGATCCGCCGTTGCGCACAGGAGAACCTGCCCTTCGAGATTCTGCCGGGAGGTTCCGCTGTTCTCGTCGCGCTGCTGATGAGCGGGCTCTCCACTTCCAGCTTCACCTTCAAGGGATTTCCTCCGCGAAAGCCGGGGGCGTTGCGGCGGTTCTTTGAGGAGGAGAAGGAACGACCGCATACGTTGATTTGTTACGAGTCGCCGTTCCGCATCGGGCATTCGCTTCGGGCGGCATTCGAGACGCTGGGCAACCGCGAGGCCGCCGTCTGCTTGGAGCTGACCAAGGTGCACGAACGCGTGGTGCGCGGGTTTCTAGCCGACTTGCTGCCGCAGTTCGAAGGCAAGGCGGTGAAGGGCGAGGCTGTCATCGTGGTTGCCGGAAACAATCCCAAGTTCTGCGCGGAAGAGGAGGAGAAAGAATGAAAGAAAGCACCCCATTTGCGGCAGCTCCCGTTGCCGCCACAGAACAAGCCAATCTGTCTCAGGCTACCGATGCCCAGTTGGAGATGTCAGCTGGTGTGGGAGGGGCAGCGTCCTCGTTGCCCGAAATGGAGGCAGCTGAGATCCAGCCGTTTAGTGTCAGCGGGCAAATGTTGTCGCAGGACGGAGACCATCTGATTGGCGTCCGTATCAGCGTCTCTCGCGAGGGGAGGATTGCGGCGATCGATGAAGTGAACGATCCCGATCCCGGATATATCTTCCCCGGATTCGTCGATGCCCACGTGCACTTGGAAAGTTCGATGCTGACGCCCGCGCAGTTCGCCCGCGTCGCCGTGCGGCACGGTACGTTGGCGGCGGTGGCGGATCCGCACGAGATAGCCAACGTGCTGGGCGAGGAGGGTGTGCGTCTGATGATCGAGTTGACTCGACAGACACCCTTTGTCTTCGGCATCGGGGCTCCGTCTTGCGTACCCGCGACTCCCTTCGAGACTTCTGGAGCCGTACTGGACGCGAAGGCTGTGGAGCGGATCCTGCAATGGAAAGAGGTGACCCATCTTTCCGAGGTCATGGACTATCCTGGCGTGATCCGCAAGGATCCGGAGTTGATGGCGAAGATCGAAGCGGCGATTCGTCTAGGAAAGCCGGTGGACGGTCATGCCCCGGGATTGAGCGGCAAGTCTCTCCGCACCTACGTTGCGGCGGGCGTTTCGACCGATCACGAATGCCTTTCGTTTGATGAGGCGTTGGAAAAAACGCGGAACGGGATGAACATCCTCATCCGCGACGGTTCTGCGGCGCGACTGGTCGAGGGTTTGATGCCGTTGCTCTTGCGGTATCCGAGCCGCTGCATGTTCTGCAGCGACGACGCGCATCCAAACGACCTCTTCGCCAAGCACATCAATCGAATGGTGGCGTTGGCATACCATCGCGGCATTCCCCTGCAGACGATCATTCTTGCGGCGTGTGTCAATCCCGTGCAGCACTACCACTTGCCGTTGGGGTTGCTCCGTATTGGGGACACCGCCGATTTCCAAGTCGTCCCCGACTTGAACAGTTTCGAGCCGCGACAGGTTTGGTTGCGCGGACGGAGTGTCTGGCAGGACGGCGAATCGTTGTTGCCCGAGGGTGATGTGAGCGGGATTCATGCGAACCGCTTTGACGCCGCAACCGTGACGGTTGACGACCTCCGTGTGCCGGAAGAACCGGGCATGAAGAGGATCCGCGTGATTGGGCTTTTGGACGGCGGCATCCTGACGAAAGACCTGCACCTGCCGCCTGCCGTGAAGAATGGGGAACTCGTGCCGGATCTCGACCGCGACCTGTTGAAGATTGTAGTGTGCAATCGGTATAAGCCGGAGAAGCCAGCTGTCGCGTTCGTGAGCGGGTTCGGTCTGGTGCGCGGCGCGATCGCCACCAGCGTCAGCCACGATTCCCACAACATCATTGCGGTGGGTGCGAATGACGAGGCGATTGCGACTGCGATCAACCAGCTCGTGTTGATGCGCGGGGGACTGACTGTGGTCGATAGCAACCGGAAGGTGATTACCTCCCTGCCGTTGCCGATTGCCGGACTGATCTCCGACCGCCCAGCCTCGTTTGTCGCGCGCCAGTACGAGGATTGCGATAAACTCGCCAAGATGTTCGGCTCGAAGTTGCATGCTCCATTCATGACGCTGTCGTTCCTCGCTCTGCCGGTGGTTCCCGAACTGAAGATGACGGATCGCGGACTCTTCGATCCGAAGACTTTTCAACACGTGGGATTGGCGGCTGACGCCGGTGAAGAGTGACGAGTGAAGAAAGAAGGCGGCTAACGCCGCCAGCTGAAAAGCGGGGGGAAGCTGAGAGGCAGAGAAGCGGGGGCAAAGGCTGACGCCGTCTGTGACGAGGACGGGGGAACTCGTTTCGCAAAACGAAGGCGAAAGGTTTTGCAATTGATGCGAAAGTTTGGTATAGTACACGCCACATGAAGAAAAACACGACACAAGCAGATTTCTGGTATGCCGTCCAGAACACGACGGTGGTGATCCCCCCGAAAAAAACGATCGAAACCTTCGGGAACACGATCATTCAATACCATTTGATCTCCGAGCTGATGGACATTCCGGGTAAGGTGCGCATCCGCGAGGGACGCCTGCAGGCGTTCAAGCCGTTGATCATCGTGCCGGATCCGTCGCAGGTCCAGACCGATCTGGAGGGCTTTGGAGAACAGGCGAAAGCATATATGGAATGGCTGAAGCAGAACGCCGAGAACCTTCGACTGCTGCAATACGGATACACCCTGAAACAAGAGGCGTTCAGCGAACAGGTCGTCACCGATTCGGTGAAGAACGTGGTGGATCGCGTCTCTCAAGAGGTCAAATCCGCCAACAATCCATTCGATGCGGTGGTGGTGGGAGTCGATGAACCGTGGGATGTCTGCCTGGTCCGGCTCTTTTGGCTAATAACCGTGAAATCCGCGCCGGAAAACATCCGAGAATTCGAGAAGGAACGCGAGTTGGAACTGCGCGACGGCATTCCGATGGAGGTCCGGCGCGAGGTGGAACAGGCGTTCGCCGCCGCCGAGCAGGACTCGCGGCTCGTCAAGGCACTTGGCGAACTCCTCCAGAAGCGCGGCGTCTTCGAACACTACCAAGACCGTTTTTTCCGTTTGGTGTAAGGGGCGGCGATGCCGCCAGTTGAGAAGTTGAGAAGTTGAAAAGTTGAGAAGTTGAAAAGAAGTAAGTGTGGCTTCGCCCCTAAATGTCGCGAACGCGACTAAGTGAGCCTTCGGCTTGAAGTAAAAATGAAAAGAGAAAAATGAAGAATGAAAGAGCTGCCAGCGTGGTAGGTGTGTAAAGCTGGTTAAGCGGGTTAAGTTGGGTAGGCGAGGGAATGAATCGACGACAACCGGCGAGCAAGCTCACTGGCACCATCTGGAAACTCGGACGCGCGCGAAGGGATGAATCGGGAATGGTCGGATGAAAATGAAGAATGAAGGCGGCAAAGCGTCCGCCCGCGCCGCGCACGGGAACGTTCATGGGGAATAACTTTCGATAGCTACCGATGACACGCGACAAACGACACGCGACATGCCGTTTTCATTCGTCACTCGTCATTTTTCATTGCCACTTCTCAGCATCTCAGCTTCCCCGCTTCTCAGCTGGGCGGCTTCGCCGCCCTACGAAGTTATAGGCAGGTCGCCGGCTGAAAACGAATAGCCAAAAAACGAGCAGAAAAAAACTCTCACTTAGATGAATTTTGTGATTGGAGAATCGGGACAGATACCTTATACTTTTCTTGTACGAAAGGAACTGTCGAGTTTCGTTAGGAGGTTATTGTGAAAACAATCATGAAGGGTACCGCATTGGCCTGTGTCGTTGCTGCAACTCTGGTTTCCGGATGCAAGTCCGGTGACTGCTGTGGTACGGCAAAGGATGGACAAGGAGTCTGTTGTATGAAGAAAACGGGTAAGGCATCGGTTGAGAAATCGTTTTTCGGCAAGACGAAAAAGGGTGAGGATGTCCACAAGTATCGGTTGATCGGTGCGGGTGGCGTGGTGATGGAAGTGATTGACTACGGTGCGCACGTGGTTAGCCTCCTGACGCCCGACCGCAACGGGAAGCTCGCGGACATTACGCTCGGCTTCAACGACGTGGCTGGATACGAGGACATCGAACCGTACTTTGCGGGATTGATCGGACGCTTCGGCAACCGCATCGCGAACGGCAAGTTCACGCTGGACGGCAAGACGTACACGCTGCCGCTCAACAACGAGCCGGGCGGGATCAAGTGCTCGCTGCACGGTGGTATTGTCGGCTTCAACGATTATGTTTGGGTGACCGAGCCTTTCCAGAATGGCGATACGGTCGGCCTGAAGATGAAGATTACCAGCCCGGACGGCGACCAGGGGTATCCCGGCAAGCTGGACGTGACTGTCACCTACACGCTGAAGCCGGACAATGTCTGGCGCGTGGACTACGAGGCGGTGACGGACAAGGCCACGCCCGTGAACCTGACCCAGCATATCTTCTTCAACCTCAAGGGTGAAGGCGAGGGGACGATTTTGGATCACGAGCTGATGATCAACGCCGACAAGGTGACGCCGGTCAACGCCGGATTGATTCCGACCGGACAGTACATGAACGTCAAGGGTACGCCCTTCGACTTCACCGTGCCGTGGGAGATCGGCGACCGCATCAACACGAAAGAGAACGAGCAGATCAAGTTCTGCGGCGGTTATGACATCAACTACGTGCTGAACAGCCAGGACGGACACCTCGCCCCGGCGGCGTGCCTCTACGAGCGCACCACGGGCCGCAAGGTCATCATCAGCACCACGGAGCCGGGCATCCAGTTCTACTCCGGAAACTTCATGACCGACAAGAACATCGGCAAGAACGGCAAGGTAATCGGTTATCGCGGCGGTCTCGCGCTGGAGACGCAGCACTATCCCGATTCCCCGAACCAGCCGACCTTCCCCTCCACGATCCTCCGTCCGGGCGCGGTCTATCAGACCACGACGGAATGGAAGTTCACGGCTGAATAATTACGGGCGGCAGATTGCGCGCGGGACTTGGCGACAGGTTCCGCGCGAAACCGCCAAGGAGTCCTCATGGGCATTATTGATATCATCATCTTCTTCGGATTCATCGCTGCCGTTCTGTGCGTCGGCATGATGAAGAGCAAGGGAGAGCAGACCTCCGGCGAGAAGGGTGCAGACGAGTACTTCCTCGCAGGGCGTGGCCTCAAGTGGTGGCTGATCGGCTTCTCCCTGATTGCGGCGAACATCTCGGCGGAGCAGTTCGTCGGTATGTCGGGACAGGGCGCCGGGCTGGAAGGTCTTTCGTGCGCCTCCTGGGAATGGATCGCCGCCATCGCGCTGGTCGTGGTGGCCTTTGCGCTCCTCCCTTACTTCCTGAAGACGGGCATCACCACGATCCCGGAATTCCTCGAAGTTCGTTACAACCACTGGGCGCGAACGATTATGACCGTCTCCATGATGGGTATCCTGATCATCGCCAGTCTCATTGGCGTGACCTACGCCGGATCGCTCGTGATGCACCAGCTCTTCCTGAAGATCGGCTGGAACATTCCTTTCTGGGGATGCTGTCTGCTGATGGGGCTGATGGCTGGCGGGTACGTGCTCTTCGGCGGACTCAAGGCTTGCGCTTGGGCTGACTTGCTGCAAGGCTCTGCGCTGATCGTCGGTGGCGCGATCATCGCCTACTTCGCGGTGAAGGCACTCGGCAGCGCCGAGACCGTGATGGGGTGGACGCGCGACGCGAACGGCGTGTTGCAGAGTGCGCCGCAAGCGGCGTCGGGCGACGGCTGGCTCGCGACCTTCAAGGCGGCGAACGCCGTTAAACTGGAGATGGGACGTCCTGCCTCCGACACGGCGATGCCGTGGACGATCCTGCTGGTCGGCATCTGGATTCCGAACTTCTACTACTGGGGTCTCAACCAGTACATCACGCAGCGAATCCTCGGCTCCGGCTCGTTGGCGGAAGGACAGAAGGGACTGGTCCTCGCCTCTGCGCTCAAGCTCCTGATTCCCTTCATCATCGTCATTCCCGGCATCATCGCCTTCAACCTTTTCGCGAAGGATATGGTTGTTGCCGACGGTTCGTACAAGTATGACAGTGCGTTGGGTCTGCTCATCACCAAGCTGATTCCGCAGAACGTCGGTATCCTCGGCTTCGTGCTGGCGGCTCTACTCGGCGCGATTGTCAGTTCGCTGGCCGCCGTGTTGAACGCGACATCGACGCTCCTGACGATGGACATCTATCAGCGGTACATCAAGCGCGATGCCTCGCCGAAGCAGCTGGTCTCCTTCGGACGCATCTCGATCGCCGTGCTGATGGTGATCGGTATCGTGGTGGCGAGCATGCTGAAGGCCGAATCGATCTTCGCCTACATCCAGACGGTGCAGCTCTACATCTCCGGCGGTGTTGTGGCGGTCTTCATCTTCGGTCTGCTGAATCGGCGCGGTGCGCGCTGGGTTGGCGTGGTCGGCCTGCTGGTCTATCCGCTCATCTTTGCGTTCTTCAACAACTGGATGCCCGCTTCGTTGCTGAGCGCTATCCCGCTCACGCTGGGCGGAAGCGTCGCGAAGATGCACTACCTCTGGGCTGCAAGCTACGCGCTGATCCTGACGCTCGTCGTCATGTTCGTGTTGGGCGCAGTCTGCAAAGAGGAGAAGCCCGTCACATTCGAGTCCAACACCAAGTTGGACCTCACCACCTCCAAGGGTGCGCTGGTCTTTGGACTGGCTGTGATCGCATTGACGGTCGCACTCTACGTGGTGTTCTGGTAGGAAGGAGAAGCCCGAGATGACCATCATTGAGCCACACGTGCACATGCTGGCACGGACGACGGATGAATATCAGGCGATGTACCGTGCGGGTATCCGCGCCTGTGTGGAACCCTCTTTCTGGCTGGGTACAAACCGCCGTTATCCCGGCTCGTTCTTTGACGCATTCCATCTGGTGCTGGACTTCGAGTGCGTTCGCGCCGCGCGCTATGGCATCGACCACTACTGCGCGATCGCGATGAACCCGAAGGAGGCCGAGGACAAGGTGCTCGCCAAAGAGGTCATCGACGGCATCGGCCCGTACCTCGACCACCCGCGCTGCGTGGCGGTCGGGGAAATCGGGTTCAACCTGATCACGCCGAACGAGGAGGAAGCCCTCGTTCGGCAACTTCAAATCGCCGAGGAGCGCAAAATGCCCGTGGTGTTGCACACGCCGCACCAGAACAAGCTCAAGGGAACGTTGCGCATCCTTGATATCATCAAGAACGGACACTTCACGGTCGAACGGATCGACGTGGACCACAATACGGAGGAGACCATCAAGTACACGCTGGATTCAGGATGCTATGCCGGCATGACGGTCTATCCGTTCTCCAAGCTCTCGCCGGAGCGCGTCTCCGCGATGGTACGGCAGTACGGTTCGCGTCGCGTGATGGTCAACAGCTCGGCGGACTGGGGTATCTCCGATCCGCTGTCGCTGGTCAGGGTCGTGGAGCGTCTGCGTCTGGACGGGCATCCGGAAAGCACCGTCCAAGACTTGGTCTTCAACAACGCGATGGCGTTCTACAGCGCCTCGCCCAAATGGAAGCCGGACTTCGAAATCGTTCCGCCCGATCCGATCACGTATCAGCATCGGTAACGAGGAACGATAGCTTCCGTTGCGCATCAACCAGAGAGGGGAAACATGAAAGTATTGATACCGTTGGCTCCTGGAGTGGAAGAGCTGGAGGCGATCTCCGTGGTGGATGTGTTGCGCCGCGGAAAGGTCGAGGTCGTCACCGCCGCTGTGATGAACAGCAAGACCGTCATGACCGCGCATGGCGTGGTCTGGCAGGCGGACGCACTGTGGACGCAGATCGAGTCTGATTTGGACTCCTTCGATGCCATCGTGTTGCCGGGCGGTGGCGCGGGCACCGAGGCGTTGATGGCCGACAAGCGCGTGATCTCCGCGATCAAACTCTTTGACCGTAACGAAAAATTCGTCTGCGCGATCTGCGCTGCCCCGATGGTACTCGCCAAAGCGGAGGTGCTGAAGAATCGCGAGGCAACCTGCTATCCCACTTGCATGGAAGCGTTGGGCAGTTCCTATCGCGACGCCCCTGTTATTGTCGATGGCAACATCATCACCAGCCAGGGTCCCGGCACGGCGTTGCTTTTCGCCCTCGTGTTGCTCTGCCACTTTGTGGGAGAACCGATTGCCCGCCAGGTCGCTGGCGGCATGCTCACTAGTTTCTGACGGGCGGCATCCTATCCGTCCGGAACGCGGGCATGGTAGGCCCGCGCACAGAACGAGCCGATGCGAGCCCGCGCATGGAACACGCCGATGTGTGACTGTGTACGGAGCGCAGATGCGTGACCGCGTATGGAAGCTAGTGCTGGAGGATGCCGTCACACGGCATGGATGAGGGCGACGGAGAGGTCGTTGACGTTCGTGCCGGTGGGACCGGTGATAATCAATCCGCCGCAACGTTCGAGCGCATGGTACGCATCGTTTGCCTCTAGCACATGGCGGATGTCCACGCCGTATTCCTGTAGGGTGTCGGCAGTCTCGCCATCGACATAACCACCTGCCGCATCCGTTGGTCCGTCCGTCCCGTCACTGCCTACACTGAAGATTGCCGCATTCATTATGCCCGCGATTCCCTGCGCGGCGGCGAGTACGAGTTCTTGGTTCCGTCCGCCTTTTCCCGTTCCCGTCAGACGTACGACCGTTTCTCCGCCGGCGAGAAACGCGAGTCGTTTCCCGTTACGCGCATGGGTACGCACGACGGAAGCGAGGAACGCGCCAGCTTCCCGCGCTTGACAGGTCAGGCAATCCGTCAGCAGGATCGGTTCGTATCCCAGTTCCGTGCAGACGGCGGATGCCGCACGGCACAGCTCTCGCACGCTTCCCGTGATCTCTGTCCGCACATTGGACAACGCTTTCGGGGGTTCTTCGCGCAATCTTTCCCATGCGCAGCCGGGCAGTTCGAGTCGATAACGCCTCGCAATTTCCAACGCCTCTTCACAGGTCGTTTGGTCGGGACAGGCGGGACCGGAGGCAATCAGATCGAGCGGATCTCCCACGATGTCAGAGAGGACGATCTGGAAGATGCTGGCGGGTTCACAGAACTGCGCGAAGCGTCCACCCTTGACGGCGGAAAGCCGTTTCCGGATTGTGTTCATCTCTTCGATGTCCGCACCGCACGCAAGCAACTGGCGTGTCACGTCCAGCAAGACCTCCACTGGAACCAAAGGCTTCTCAAACAACGCGCTGCCGCCACCGGAGAGGAGGAAGAGAACCGTGTCCGTTTCCGTCAAGCGGGCATGGGCGAGCAAGTCCAATGCCTCTTCCGTGGCGAGGAAGGAACGTGCATCCGGCACAGGGTGTCCCCCTTCGCGGCAGACGATGGGAGGCGGCAGCTCGCCCTTCACATGACCCTCTTTCGTGATGACGATTCCGCCATCGACGGGACGAGAGAGGCATTGCAACGCGGCGTTCGCCATTTGCCAGGCGGCTTTGCCCGCCGCGATCAGGAAGACCCTGCCGGGAAAGACGGCATCGGTCAGCGCACGACGAACCGCCTCATCCGGCAAGACCGCCCGAATCGCCCGTGTCCAGATCTGTTCCGCATCTTCTCGCAATTTTTGATTCATCGTTCTGTGCTTTCCGTTTCTTGCTTTTTTTGCTATGATGAGTCCCGTTCACCGTAAGGACGATTCGTATCATACAAAAATTGGACCGGGTTGTCAGCCCGGGTTTTTGTAAATCGTCTGCCATCCGACGAGTAGGCACGGTTGGTGACTTACCGTGTTGAAAGGCGGGATAAGGAGTAGTATGAGCAAGTTAGTTTCACGTCACGTTTTCACCTCCGAATCGGTTTCGGAGGGTCATCCCGACAAGGTCTGCGATCAGATTTCAGACGCCATTCTCGACGCCTGTCTGAGTAAGGACGATCAGGCGCATGTCGCCTGCGAGACCGCCGTCGGCCCGAACCTCGTCGTCAATGTCGGCGAAATCACCTGCAATCGTTGGAAGGAGATCAACCCGCAGGAGATCGCACGGGAGGTCGTGCAGGACATCGGTTATGACGACAAGACCGAGGGATTCAGTTTCGACACCTTCAACTACCTCTGCGCGTTGCACGGGCAGTCCGCCGACATCAACCAAGGCGTGAGCCGCGGTGCGCTGGAGGAACAGGGCGCGGGCGACCAAGGAATGATGTTTGGATACGCGACGAACGAGACGCCTGAATTCATGCCCGCCACGAGCGTCTATTCGCATGGCCTGTTGCAGTTCTTCACCGCGCTGCGCAAGAACGGCGAGATTGATTATCTCCGTCCGGACTCTAAGGCACAGGTCAGCATTCTGTATGATCAGGGCAAGCCGCAGGAAATCACCACGGTGGTGGTTTCGCACCAGACGCGCGAGGTGCCGATCGAGCGCATCCGCAAGGACATCGAGGAGAATGCGCGTATCTTCCTGAAGGACACCGGACTTCTCACGGATCGGACAATCTTCCACATCAACCCGACGGGCAAGTTCGTGATCGGCGGTCCGTGTGGCGACTCCGGCGTAACCGGACGCAAGATTATTGTTGATACCTACGGCGGAATCGGTTCGCATGGTGGCGGAGCCTTCTCCGGAAAGGATCCCTCCAAGGTCGATCGTTCGGCTGCCTACTACGCTCGCTATGCGGCGAAGAACATCGTGGCGGCGGGACTTGCCGACAAGTGCGAGATTCAGGTTGCCTACGCGATCGGTGTGGCGAAACCGATGAGCATCAACGCCACGACCTACGGTACAGGCAAGGTGGCCGACGAAAAGATCGCCGAACTGTTGTTGAACGGCGGCATCTTCGATTTCCGTCCTGGTATGCTGGTGAAGGATCTGGACTTGACGCATCCCACCGGATATGCGTCGGCAGAGGGTTGGACGTATCGCAAGTCGAGCAACTACGGTCACTTCGGACGCGAGGGCTTCCCGTGGGAGCGGTTGGACAAAGTTGAGGCAATCAAGGCTGCGCTCTAAGGCGGGAGGAAGACAAGATGGAATACAAGATTCGTGACATCGGACTTGAGGATTTGGGTCGCAAGATGATCGAGGTGGAAGAGAAGGAAATGCCTGGTCTGATGGCGACCCGTGCAAAGTACGGTCCCTCCAAACCGCTGGCGGGAACGCGCATTATGGGTTCCCTGCACATGACCATCGAGACGGCGATCCTTATCGAGACGTTGCGGGAACTGGGCGCAGACGTGCGCTGGGCTTCCTGCAACATCTTCTCCACCAATGACGCGGCGGCAGCCGCGATCGTGAAGTCCGGTACTTCGGTCTTCGCCT
>JAFYDR010000246.1 GCA_017544725.1 Kiritimatiellia bacterium | reverse complement strand
TGAAACCCGGAACGCGAGAGCAGATTCTCGCTACGGGAAAGAACCTGCGTTCCATCACGGCAGGCGAGAAGACAAGGTTGATTGTCGATGACGATCCAGAGATCGCAGCGGAAATCGAGGCTGACGGTGTACATCTCGGACAGACGGACATGCCCATCCCTGAAGCGCGTAAACGGTATCCGTCGCTTCGGATATTTGGTCTCTCCACACACAACCCGCAACAGGCGGAGGACGCCGTTTCCGTCTCACCCGATTACTGTGGTGTCGGTCCCGTGTTCGCAACGCCAACCAAGAAAATCCCCGACCCAACCGTAGGCGTGGAAACGGCAGGTGCGATTATCCGTGCAGCTCCGTTCACTACCGTTGCGATCGGCGGGATCAACAAGACAAATCTGCGTGATGTCCTACGTGCAGGCGCAATCAATTTCGCGGTCGTACGCCCCGTCTGCCAATCGATTGATCCCCGTGGCGAAATCCGTCGTCTCCAAGACATTTGGGGCGAACAGAGTGACGAGTGACAAGATTTGCCACTACTTAGCCCGCAGGACACTTAGCCCGTAGGGCACTTAGTCCCGAAGGGACACTTAACCCGAAAGGCACTTAACCCACGAAGCGGCATTATTTTCCGACGCAAAAACGGGAAAAAACCGCGTCGAGCAAATCGGCGGTATAGACTTTGCCGAGAATGCGTCCAATCGCCTCGGTCGCAGTACGCAAACGCAAACCCGCAATGACCAACGATTCGGCGCCCTCGCGTAGTGCATCAAGTGCTTGCTCGCTTGCGAGCAAGGCGCACTCCAGCTCCTGCCTCTGACGCAACGAAACAAGCGGCTGGTCGAATCGTTCCTTGTCGATTCCAAGTCGTCGCACAATTTCCTGGCGCAGTTCCTCCAGCCCATAGCCAGTCTTGGTCGAGATCGCAAGTGCACCAGGGAAAGAGAACGTTTCCTGCCAAAGATCTTGTTTTGTCAGAATCAACACGCTCTTGGCCGAAATCAAATCTTCACATCCTTCCGACTCGGAAACCGTTTTTGCCATTGGATCAACCAACCGCAACACCAAGTCCGCCCGCGCCAGATAGGACTTCGCACGTTCAATTCCTTCCTCTTCAATCTCATCCACCCCCGTACGGATTCCAGCGGTATCGACCAAACGAACGGCAACGCCACGAATCACCATGCCTTCCTCAATCGCGTCACGCGTCGTTCCTGAGATTGCGCTAACGATGGCCCGACGTTCCCCCAAAAGCGCATTGAGAAGCGAAGACTTTCCCGCATTGGGTTTTCCGCTAATCACAACAAGCGCCCCCTCGGCAATGACACGCCCTTCACGCCAGGTAGAAAGCTTGTCACGGAGAATTGCTGTCACACGCATCAATCGTTCCTGTAACGTCTGCAAAAGGTCTGGCGGCAACTCGTCTTCGCTGAAGTCCAACACATGTTCCACATCCGCACCGATCGCAACCAGCTCGTTGTACTCATTCGAGAGGAAACTTCCCAATGCGCCGTCCAGTTGGGAACGGGCGACCTGCGCAGCGACCTCTGACTTTGCCGAAATGAAATCGGCTACTGCCTCCGCTTGCGTCAAATCCATCTTCCCATTCAAGAATGCGCGAAGGGTGTACTCACCCGGTTCCGCAAGCCTCGCCCCTGCGGCAAGTGCCGCATCGAGCAAACGTCGCGAGGGCAAACCGCCACCGTGCCCCTGCACTTCAACCGTATCCTCGCCTGTGTAACTGTGCGGAGCGCGAAAGACCAACACAACGGCATCATCAACCGTCTCGCCAGTTCTCGGATGCAGAATGTGCGTGTGGAAAAAAGTACCATGCGGACGCGAGGAAACGGACTGCGTACCGGGCGGCAAAAGCGCGTCGCCGATGGATAGTGCCCCGTTCCCGGAGATTCGCACCACACTAATTCCGGCGGGACCTGCCGCCGTCGCCAGTGCCGCGATCGGGTCTGAGTCATTCCGCATTCGTTACCCCTGTTCTCCCCTACTCTTCCGTGAGGCGCAACTTGACCTGACGTTTCTTACCATCACGAATGACAGTCAACACAACCGAATCTCCAGGCTTATGCGGATCCAGCGTGGACTGGAGGTCCTCGTTGTTGGTCACGCGTTGACCGTCAACGGCAGAGATTACATCGCCAACAATAATGTACCCGTAGCGATTCATGCCCAGACCGCGCAACCCCGCGCGTCCAGCCTCCGAATCTTCATCCACGGCGTAAATTCCGACGCCCTGCATTTGAATCCGTTCCATCGTCTGGTCGGGGAGCAACTGAACACCCAGACCAGCACGCGTGACGTGGCCTTTTTCTATCAGCTGGGGAATCACGCGCGAAACCGTATCGGAAGGAACCGCAAAGCCGATGCCCGCATAAGCCCCGCTAGGACTGAGAATAGCGGTATTCACACCAACCAACTTGCCGTCTCCGGTCAACAATGGTCCGCCAGAATTTCCCGGATTGATCGCGGCATCCGTCTGGATGACGTTCTTGATTTTTCGTTCCGTCATCGATGTGATCGTACGCCCCAGCGCACTGATGATTCCGGAGGAAAGCGTCGCATCCAAACCGAACGGGTTTCCAATCGCATACACGGGTTCCCCCACTTGAATCGTGCGAGAGGAGGCGACCGTGACAGGATTCAGTTTTTGTTCCGGCGCATCAATCTGGATAACGGCCAGATCGTAGTCAGGAGCGATACCAATCAGCTTCGCGTCATACTGGCTTCCATCGGGAAAGGAGACGGAAAGCGTACTCGCCTGATGCACGACATGGTAGTTCGTTACGATCCGCCCCTTCTTGTCCCAGACGAATCCTGTACCAGTACCCTGCGGAACCTCATAGACCTTGGAGTCGAAGAACCAGCCTCGCCGTACCAGCGCATTGTTCGACACGGAAACGACAGACGGGGAAACGCGACGATAGACATCCGCGCCGGCCGATTTCGCTCGCACCTCATTCGGCGAACCGTCGTGGGATGTTGTAGGGGCGGGCTGAGAAGGCAATGTTGCGGATCCGGTCTCCAACTCGGAAAGCCGTTCCGACAACTCGCTTAAGGCGGCACGAACGCGCTCCGTCCTCGCTTTTTCGCGATGGATTTGGAAGAGAAGGAACGCCAAAACCGCCAGCAAGGTGAACGTCAAAAGGGGAGATCGCGCATTCATTTCTGTTTCAGCTCCTCCAGCCATTTCGCATGTTTCTCTTCCGCCACAGAAAGTCCAAAGAAGGTATCACGCAAACGCGCATCCGCGATTCCAGCTGCAATCGTCCGATAATACCGCGCCATTGCCAGTTCATTGGAAATCGCCTGCTCCACCGGATTCTCGGCATGCGCGGCCAGGCGAAACATAGTTCGTGGATCGGGCAGGTTCTGAATCATCTGGCTGGTAAACGGAAAGTCCCGTTCCCGCCCGCCGGAGAGCGCGCAGAGCATCGCCTCATGATGCCATTGCTCTTCCTTGACCAGCTGAGCATACGTTTTCTTTTCATGCTCGTCTTTTGCGCGTTCCGCCAACGCCAGATAATCCAACAGGGAGGAACGTTCAAACAACGAGGTCTGAAGAATGACGGTTTGACGGTTCCAAAGGTCGGATGCATCCGTTGTCTCCGACTGAGAAACTTCGGCGGCTCCCTTTTGGACAGCCTGTACAACGTTCCGCTCTTGCCGATCAGCGGAAGAATCCGCCTTGATCTTTCGAACGCGAGATTCGGTTCGGAAGGCTTCGACCAGAATGAGGCATCCGAAAATCAGAAACAGCGTGCCGCTCACGATGCGGATCGTACGAAGATCGGGAATGTAGCGCTTCAGGAAGGTACCCGCCAATACGCCAATCGCGGTCGCCAGTACCAATGCGATAGAGCCAGCCGCGAACACGACCCACTTCGAGCTATTCCCCGCCGTCTGGCACAACACGGTGAGCTGCGTTTTGTCCCCCATCTCCGCTAAGAAGACGAGGAGGAAGGTACTGAAAAACAACTGCCAATTCATGCCGTCTCCTCTCCGGCAGGCAACTTCCGGCACAGGAAGAGCGGCTCATCCGGGTTAACACCGTAACGCAACGCATCATAGTCCGGCAACGTCTCGGCATGGGATTGAAGCGTCAGCTGGAAACCCGCCTCACGGATCCGGTCGAACAGATCCGTCCCGTACAGACGCACATGGTCTTCCTGTCCGTAAAACTCGATCCGTTTGGCATCCGTATCGACAGAGGGTTCGTTCTCTCGCGTCTGCGCAAGCTCGGCAGCGAATGGAGTCTGGAGAATCCCGATTCCACCGGGCTTCAACACCCGATAGAGTTCCGACAATGCCTTCCGATCATCAGGGACATGCTCCAGCACGTGGTTACAGATTACCCAATCGAACGAAGCATCGGGAAACTGGATCTGCGTCACATCGAGTTTCACAACACCCTCACGAGACGGGAAAAGATCACCGCGCACGTAGTTGGCAGGACGGCACTTCTCGATTTTCTGCCCAAGTCCCTTCTCCGGTGCGACATGAAGGACTGCGGCACCTTCGAACTTTTTCCAGAGATCCAACTTGTCAAAGAAAAGCAACAGGTGACGCTCCCTGTCATGGCATTTGCAGAACGGACACCAGAAATGATCGAAATCGCTTCCCGTCCACTTCACATCACGAAGATAACGAGAGAAGGAATCCCACCCTCCCCGAAATTTTGAAAAGCGAAAGAAATTCCGTCCGCAGTAACAGCAATGATGCTTTCCGCCCAACCCGTTCAGAAACCGGCGGAATCTTTGCACCAACCCCAACTTGCGTGTATTAGCCCGATAATCCATCGTCCAACCCTTTCTTTGCGGATGAG
>JAFYDR010000245.1 GCA_017544725.1 Kiritimatiellia bacterium | reverse complement strand
GTTCAGTGGGAGTACGCCTGCCGCGC
The DNA here is from genome assembly GCA_017544725.1 of Kiritimatiellia bacterium. Classification (GTDB taxonomy): domain Bacteria; phylum Verrucomicrobiota; class Kiritimatiellia; order RFP12; family UBA1067; genus RGIG8368. Next base: position 3,760 of record JAFYDR010000245.1, on the reverse strand, counting down.
AGGAACAACAACGACGTACAGTTACGGAAACAGTGCCGATGGGAATTATATGTGGTATGAATCCAATTCGTCCTACCAAACTCATGATGTTGGATTGAAGAACCCCAACCCTTGGGGACTCTATGATATGCACGGCAACGTGTGGGAGTGGTGCTTGGATTGGTACGGGACGCTGTCGTACGGGAAAGATCCGAAAGGTTCTTCCTCGGGGTCGAATCGGGGGTTGCGCGGCGGTAGCTGGAACAGCAGTGTGGAGCACTGCACCTCGTCCCACCAGAACAAAAACAGCCCGTCGTTCGAGAAAAACAGCTACGGCTTCCGTCTTTGCCGAACTATCTATCCACAGACAACATATACCGTGACCTTCGACGCGAATGGAGGCGATGGCGAGATGGTTCCACAGTCTCTTGTACCGGGACAAGATCCGCTTACTCCTTGTTCGTTCACACGGAATGATTATGCGTTCACAGGCTGGGCGACGAACGCGAACGGTTCGGTCGTTTACCAAGACCTAGAGAATGCGGAATTGTCAGGGGATGTGACGCTGTACGCGGTGTGGGAATCTACAGTTTATAGCGAATCCGCAGTCTATAGCGTGATTGATCTGTCGGCAGGTCCGTCCGCAGCAAGCTATCCAGTCATCTATCTGGCGGAACCGCCCGAAGGCGGATTCAATGCAGACGCATACAAGACCACAAAGCTCGTGTTGCGGCGGATCGAAGCGGGCTCATACATTATGGGAACTAACCAGACTGATGAAACCCATCTCGTGACGCTGACGAAACCGTTTTACATTGGTCTCTTCGCAGTGACACAGAAGCAATACGAGCTGGTGACCGGAGTTAATCCGTCCGGTTATAAAGGAGACAAACGCCCTGTGGATAGCGTGTTATATAGCGCGATCCGTGGTTCCTCAAATGGTGCGCAATGGCCGTTATCATCGGCAGTAGATGCAACTTCGTTCATGGGAAAGTTACGGACACGAACAGGACTCTCATTCGACCTGCCGACGGAGGCGCAGTGGGAGTACGCCTGCCGCTCCGGTACGACGACTGCATACAGCTACGGGGACAGTGCCGATGAAAATTATATGTGGTATTCTTCAAATTCCTCCTACACTACACATGATGTCGGATTGAAAAGTCCAAACCCGTGGGGACTCTATGATATGCATGGGAATGTGTGGGAACGGTGCCTAGACTGGTCTGGTACGTTTGAATATGGTATCGACCCCAAGGGCCCCTCCTTCGGGACTGTTAGGGTGGGACGTGGCGGCAGTTACTACGATAGTGCGTCATCGGCCTGTTGCACTTCGTACGGACGTTCCAGCTCAACTAACGTGAATGAAAACGACGGCTTCCGTCTTTGCCGAACTATCTATCCACAGACAACGTATATCGTGACCTTCGATGCGAATGGCGGCGATGGCGAGATGGTTCCACAGTCTCTCGTTCCTGGACAAGATCCGCTCACTCCATGTTCGTTCACACGGAATGACTACGTATTTACGGGCTGGGCAACGAATGCAAATGGCGAGGTCGTTTACCAAGACCTAGAGAATGTGGAATTGTCCGGGGATGTGACGCTGTACGCGGTATGGGAGCCAGCTGTTTACAGCGTGATTGATCTTTCGGCGGGAGCCTCTGCAACGAGCTATCCCGTCACCTATTTCGTGGAACCGCCGAGCGGCGGGTTCAATGTGGATGCGTACAAGACGACCAAGTTGGTGTTAAAGCGGATCGAAGCAGGTTCGTATATCATGGGTGATGACCAGACGAACGAGGCGCACCGCGTGACGCTGACGAAACCATTCTACATTGGCATCTTCGAGGTGACGCAGAAGCAGTACCAACTGATTATGGGAAGCAATCCGTCGGAATTTTCTGGCGACAAGTGTCCCGTGGAGAATGTGTCGTACAATATGATTCGGGGTTCTTCGAGCGGGGCGCAGTGGCCGTTGTCATCAGCGGTGGATGCTGACAGCTTTATGGGGAAGCTTCGCACTCGGACTGGGTTGGAGTTCGATTTGCCGACAGAGGGGCAGTGGGAGTATGCTTGCCGTGCGGGGACGACCACGACATACAGCTACGGAGATTCGGCGAATGGGAATTACATGTGGTACTCGGCCAACTCCAGTTCAAAGACGCAGGAGGTGGGCACGAAGTCTCCAAATCCATGGGGACTCTACGATATGCACGGCAACGTGTGTGAGTGGTGCCTGGACTGGTACGCAAGGAGCCTATCGGGAGGTACAGACCCCAAAGGTTCTTCCTCGGGGTCGAGCCGGGTGCGGCGCGGCGGCGGCTGGCGCAACGATGCGTCCATCTGCACTTCGTCCGGCCGGTACAGCGATTACCCGTCGTACGCGGGCTACAACGCCGGCTTCCGCCTGGTCAGAACCCTGTCCAACTAACGCGGAGGCAAAAAGGGCGCACGAAGGGGCGAGGCGGTAGCCGCTCCGAGTGCGTCCTCGCGAAAAAAGGATATGCAGATACAAGTTGTAACAATGCGGTACCACGAGGCGATCCGGGGTTTTCCCGAAGATGCATTAAAATCTGTCACGTTCGGGCGTGGATCAGGAGGCGGTCTGGGGGAAAAAGTGATTTGGGAAAGAAGGAAAATGGCAAACGGTTCATATCAATCCAGATTCGACCGGAATCATCAAGTTAAGGGGGTAACTTTTGACAAAATTGTGAAAACTACCCCCTTAATTGGCGGATTGGCGAGGCTGGAAGAGAGTAGTGGGGAAAACGAGCGCTGCCGAAAATTACGAACCAAACAAGTCGCTATGGGTCCATGTTCGTGTCAGTTCGAGGATGAGGATGTCTTCGTGAATCTGGTAGATGAGGAGCCAGTCGGACGTGATGTGGCATTCGCGGTGGTTCGCCCAGTTTCCTGTGAGCTGGTGGTCGCGGTTCGCGGGCGGCAACTCCTCGCCGTTCGCAAGCTTGTCCACGACCGCCTGAAGCCTCCCAATCGGAAGATGCCGCCGCAGCATCAGTTTGTAGTCGCGCTTGAACGCGGTCGTGTGGCGGACGGAGTACTTCATTTCGCCAGATCTTCCCACATCTTTCCGAGGTCGGTGTATGTGGGCGAGTTCGGATCTCGCGCGATGAGGTCACCCTCCTCCATCGCCGCGACGGCCTCCGCATTGGGCGTGTCGGAGCCTTTGATGAGGAATGGTATGCGGTTCTCGCGCACGATCGTTTTGATGTACACGGCGATGACGGAGGACGCGGAAAGTCCCACGTCGTCGCAGAAACGCATGAAACGTTCCTTTGTGGAGTTGTCGAGAGAGATTGTCATGTTGGCCATGTCGTGTTCACCTTGTTTACTGTGGAAAACGGGTGCATTATACAGGAAAGCCGCATGAAAGGCAAGTGGGTATTCGTGGATTTCATAGGAAAGGGAAAAGGAGAATGGGAATGATGAAGGAAATGATGATCGGGTTCATGGTTTCCGTCGCGGCGGTCGCGGCGAGGGGCGACACCCTGTGCTCGGGCGGGAGCGCGGCGGTCGCGATCGACCTGACTGTCGGGACTCGCACGACGTCGGCGGCGGAGACGATCCGCTACTCCACCTCATGGGACGTCGCGGCGCCGGCGGACGCGGTGGCGGTCGTGGAGGTGGACGGCGTGGAGCTGTCCTCTGCGGCGGGCAGCGGCAGCGTCGAGTGGATGCCGCCGCGCAACGGCACCTTCACGCTGACGCACCGCGTGGTGGCGGGCGGCGGGCAGATAGGCGAGACGCTGACGGCGGT
>JAFYDR010000244.1 GCA_017544725.1 Kiritimatiellia bacterium | reverse complement strand
GGCGCTTCTGGATGAACACTGGGAGGCTCACGCCCGTCAAGTCGCTCGTGTTCAAGGAAGGCTCGCTGTTCCGGGAACTCAACGCCAATCCAGGGGTGATCGTCGTGAACGGCACCTACGGGCCGAACGTCCTCACAGAAAGCGAGGGGAGCTACTTGAAGCACCCGAAGGTGCAGCTTGGCGACGCCGACCATCTGAACGCGACGCTCGACCTCTCGCAGTGGACGACGACGTTCGACGACAGGGAGGAGGGCTCGCTGACGTTCTACGCAGGAACGGAGGAGGCACCGATGACGGTGGCCTTGGACATCGGTGAGCGCACGGCAGGGCTTCTTGGATATGCGCATTACTGGAAGGAAAAGCCGCCGGCGACGGTGAGGTTTGTCCGGTCCGAGAACATGGCCAGGCGCGGGGTGAAGTTCACCGTGCGTGACGACGGCCTCCACTTCGAGAGCGGATTTGCCATTTACTTCCGGTGACCGATGTGGTCGCGGGAGGGTTGCGCTTGTCGCGACCTAGACGACGCATGCTGCCTGTTTCGTGTTTCGGGATTGGGACGGCGGGTGTCCGTAGAAGTCACGGTAGGCATGTGAAAAGTACTGCAGCGACGAAAAACCCGTCCGTGTGGTGACTTCCTTGACGTAGGTTTTTGTCCAGCAGCAGCAGTATCTTCGCCAGCCACGGAGGGTTGACGGGATAGACGGCGGTCGATTCGCGTTCGACGATTCCGAGCTGGTGATCGTCACGGGGGCACAGGTGCAGAAGCCGATGTCGATCATGTCCAGCCTCTTGGGCTTGTCGTGGAAGCGGGCGATGGGCAGTCCGGCTGCCGTCATGTGGTTGATTGTCTTTTCGTTGCACGTATTCGTGAAAATGCCGTCGCATTCCGCGAAGGCGTTCTTGTCGTCCACGTCGTCTTCCTCGATGCACCGTATGACGATGTTGCGCTGCCGTTGCGCGTACTGCGCCATGCCCATGAGGATCTCGTTCTTGGACGCCGCCATGAGCGACTGGAACAAGAACACGATCGTCTTCTTTTTCCTGAGTTTGATGTTTTTGAGGCTCGTCATATTAGTGGACCTTTCGGGGTAAGCGCCGCCTTGTTTTCACCGGGCGAAGTATATCAGATGCGGATGGGAAGGACAAGCGCGGCGGAATCCGTGACCAACAGCAGTCCCCCTTGCACGCGCAGGGGGGCTTTGGTATAATGTGCGCCAATGAACAACGGCAACCTCAAGATTCCCTACGGCATATCCGACTTCAAGCGAATTCGGAGCGAGGGCTACTACTTTGTCGACAAATCCGCTTTCATCCGCACGCTGGAGCTGTCCGGATCCTTTCTTTTCTTCGTGCGCCCACGCCGGTTCGGCAAGTCGCTCATGGCGAGCATGCTCCGTTGCTACTACGACCTCGCGGAGAAGGACAACTTCGACGCGCTCTTCTGCGACCTCGACATCGGGAAGGACCCCACGGAGAACAGAAACCGCTACCAGGTGCTGGTACTTGACTTTT
>JAFYDR010000243.1 GCA_017544725.1 Kiritimatiellia bacterium | reverse complement strand
AGGGTGGCAGCCCGTCGAACGTCCAACGCCCTTTTTTCAGCGTGGCGTTACCGCCCGCGCCCTGCTTGATACCGAGTGCCTTCACCGCATCCGCCACGGTCGAGTAGGATGTGAAGCCGCTCGTCTGGGCGACCGTCGGGTCGAAGAGTAGCGCGGTTGCGTTGCGTTCTGCGTCGGTTCCCGGCCACACGACGCCCACGGACTTGCAGTTCCAAACTTCGGGAAGACCTGAGGCGGCAACGGTGAGTGTACGGCCGATCTCGATTTCAGGGACTTCATCCGGCCAGTTCACGCGCCAAATCCACGAGTGCGGCTTTGCGGAAAGGACGGCAGTGGAGTCCGGAGATCCGTCGAGGAGCGAGAGCCACGGGATGGGTGTACCGACGGTTGGCCAGCGCGATTGGTCGATGCCGGGGAACGCGAAGCCGTCCTGCATGCGGTAATACATCCGCATCGTAGCGATACCGGCGGCGCGCGCCCAGAGCTGTCCCTTGCGGTCGCGGAACGCAGGCGCGGTGGCGTACGGCTCGTCCCACGAGTCTTCCGTACACCACGGATTGTCGAAGAGGTCGATCGGGTGCGGTCCGGGGAACGCCTTGCCAGCCGTGCAGTCCGCTGCGAGTTCTGGATAGACGCTGTTCGTGACGGCGACGTCGAACCACATCATCGCCTTACGCCCGTCCTTCACATACTCCACCAGCACACCTGGCGCGGAGGACGACTCCATATTGAGGTCGGAGCGTAGCGCCCAGGCAACGTACCCTCCGGAACCGGGCATCACGACCGCATGTTCCTCGTTCGGGTTGTACCCGGTCTCCCCCGGGTCGTTCTGGACATACACTTTCGGTATCATGTCGGCATCGGCATCAATCACGCCTGTGCCGCGCGCGGGGGGACCGTTCTCGTCACAGAGGCACTTGTAGGCGGAACAGACACTCCCCAACACTTTGTCCGTGAATGATCGGTAGTCGGTTCCGGTTACGTTGAGGTCGGTGCCGTCGATGAACGTGAAGCATCCGGTGAGGTGGTTTTCGTTGCCCTTGTGGACTTTGTACATCTCGGCGGCGACCTCGTCGTCCGAGAGTACCCTGTTCCAGAAAAGGATCTCGCCGAGGGTCGTACCGGAACGGGTGGGGATGTCCATTCCGTTGATCGTTGCAATGCCGAGGTTTCCGCTCACAGCCATTTCGAGGAGGTTGCTTCGGGCTGTGAAACCGGCGAGTATGGCAGACGGCTTTCCATCTACGTAAAGAGCGATGTTGGTTGGCGAGAGCGAAATCGCCGCATGGTGCCAGCTGGCATCTGCCGGGAAAGGAGCGGAAAGAATGTCGCCGCAGCAGGCGACGGAAATCGTGGATTGGTCACCGGTGTGCGGAAGGTCAATCGAAAGGTAGGCTTGTCCGGCATAGGGGGCATAGATGAAAGGTGCGAGAGTCGGTCTGCCACCGGAGAGAGTCCAGCTTTCGCCCAAACCCATATTAACAAGCTCTTCGGCGCTCATCGCCGAGGCGGACGACCCTTGTGCCGTGCCGAATGGGGTCATGTAGTAGATGGAAGAAGCGTTGTACTCGTTCCTGTATGCGCGAATGAACGTATAGGCGCCGTCCGGCGACATCGTGACCGCAACGGGATTGAACAGGCATCGGTAGAAAGTGACGGTTGGATCGGCGAATTTCCAACCGAAGAATCCGGCACAGTGCAAGGTAGATTCGCCGAGGAGCGAGCCGTCGAAGAGGCAATCGTAGAAGCGGACTTGCATGGATTCCCAGTAACTGGTGCCTACGAACCCGCCGATGTTGGCCTCTCCGTCCCGCGTACAGGAAATTGTGGCGGAGACCGCGCACCGCAAAATAGTTGCGCCCGGATTTCTGACTTGCCCTATGAGGCCGCCCATCGGCGACCCGTTGCCCGTGATCGAGCCGGCTATGCGCAGATCGCGGATCGTGCAGCCCTTGGCATAAGGGAATGGGGCGACCGGAGTCGAATCGACCGCACTGTCGATGTTCCAATTGACGGTAAGGACGTGTCCGCCGCCGTTGAAATCACCGGAGTAGGCGGTTTCCATCGTCATGCCGACACGCGGCGCGTCGCTTCCGAGCGTGACATTGGAAATCATGCGGGCTTTGAGGGTGGTCTCGCCGTTATTGACGCGCGTGGCAAAAGCGTTCCAGTCATTGGCGGTGGCAATGGCGACCGTAGTGGCGTCCACATCGACCGATTCGATGACGGTACTGTTGTTGCCGAGCGTCAGAATTGCACGATCATCCGCATCTGAACTTTCAGCCTTTACCCAGAACATGAGCGTTCCGCCGTCAGTCCCGTCGAAGTACCTGCGTTCGGGAAGGGAAGCGGTGGCGTTCGTGGCGGAGAGGTAGATGGCATCGTTGTGGGAGTAGATAGATTCCGAGGAGGAGCCGAGCTGCGAGGCGATGACGATCTGCGGTGCCTCGCCGGCGTCCGGCCAGCGGATGGAATAGACCTGGGGGAGGGTGGGGATTTCAAGCGGCTTCGTCATCCCCTCCTCTTGGATTGTCGTGTTCCACCAGACCTCGATTTTGGGATTCCCCTTCGCGCTCACGGCGTACACAACCGAGGCGTAGGCGTTGGTGTCGCCGGACATGGCGGATGCGGTCATGTTCGAGGATGAGGAAGAGGACGCGTTGTCGGGTTGAGGGTCTGAGTAGATGTTCGGATTCCACACGGGGTCGCTACCGGCGCGGTAGATGTAACCGGGACTCGTGGGGTCGCACTTCGGCGCGAAACCGGGCGCGAGACCCGCCACCGAACCGCCGCGCAGCTGTAGCTCCTTGCCCACGCGGATTTCTTCAGGTTTGAGCGTGAAGTAGTCTGTGTTGGAGCGGAGAATCGAGTGCACAGGCACGAACCAGATGTTATCGTCCGCCGTCAGTTTCAGGAGCGACCAGCCCTCGCCGAGCGTCCTGAACATGCCGTCAGTCCCCACGACGCGCGCATGACCCTCCGGCTCCTGGTAACTCATCAGCGTCGCCGCATAGTCGGACGGCACATAGACGGGGCGGCCGAAGTCGCCATCCTTGTCGCCGCGCACGAACACCGTGGCATCGGCCGGCCAGTCGCATTCATAGTGGTCGAGTTCGAAAGGCCAGTCCACTTCCATCTCGTCCGTCTCCATCCAGTAAACTTCCATGTTCCACGGGCAGTCCTTCGTGGGTCGGAGCGGATAGGTGTTGCCGTGCTTGGGGCTGTAGGAATACTGGCCCCTATGCTGGTAGTACCAGTCGCCCCGGTTGTCCGATGGTACCACGTACGTGGGTTGCGCACGTAGGCCGGAGACGTCATAGCCGCGTCCATCGGGCTTCAGCACGCGCCCGATCTCGCCGGTAAGGCGGTTGACCACGGGACGGCAGACCTCGACGACTTGAACGTGCAATAGCCGCTCGAAAAGACCGGTGTCGTAGTAGGCCATGACAACCTGCCCTTGCAGCTGTCCGTGGGCGTAGAGGACGTGGGTCATCTGGTCGATGCACAGTCCGCTCACAACCTTGTTCGTGATGACCTGCTGGATTCCAGACACAATGTTCGTCTCGGAGCCGTAGCGCACGGCGAGTATCTCCTCGTTGCCGAAGAATTTGGCAAACTTGCCGGTGAGGTCGATGCTCGGTCCGTTGTACGGGTAGTCGGTCCAGTAGATGCGGCGAGGACGCCCTGCGCAGGAGAGCGAGATGGTGTATGTCATCTGGCGACTTGTACCGTTGGTGAGCATCCAGGTGAAGTTCACCGTGCCGCCTTTCGCTGCGAATATGCGGTTTCCCTCGTCATCAAAGATAAAGTTCGCACGCACGGATTCGGGAAGCGCGAGAAAGGCGGTGTAGGTTGCCGCCCAATCGACATCGTTCGGAGGCTCGATTACGTCCGCGAGGTAGTAGTCTGGTTTGGCGCGTTCCAGCGGGAATCCAGCCTCTGCCGAGGCGAGCATCATGCGCGGTACATCGACCTTCTCGACGCGCGAGACACCGCCAGTTGTCACGGCAATGGCCATTGAGGGATAAGCCGTGTTTGCCGCTAACCATTCGTTGTCGGCGTCGTCAGTTGAAATGTACATCGTCGGAGCCGTCGGCACACCGAGTATGTATGTCGGCGTGTCGGCGAATGCGTTTGCTGTTATCGTTACCACGATGACAGTGACGAGTGGGGAGAGGGCTGACGCCCAGTGCCGAATAGTGGATGAAAGGCTCATTGAATCACCATCCTTTCTTCAGTTGTTTTACAAGTCGCTGAAAGCATACGCTTCAGATCGGTACGTACTTTGTTCACAGATTCCATCCAAAAAACATTTGAAAACCTCGCGGTTGCGAGCCGCTGAGATTCGCATTGCTTCAAGCTGCTCATGTTCCCACAATCCTCTCTCTCCTACAGGGCTTTCCGGGAAAGCCCCACCCATTTCCGCAATTACGAAACAGCTGTTTCGTCAACCGCTGTTTATTTTTTTCTCCCGTCATTTCCCTTTCGTGGCTGTGAAGGGTGTACTGCCACCCGATGTCGTGAGGGTACAGGTGATTCCACCCGCATTCGCCGTTATCTGGAAGGAGTATCCTTTCAGCTTGGCTGAACAACGGTAACTGCCGTCTGCGTAGGTTGCGTAGGACTTGGCGGAGAGTCGGTAGGTTTTTCCGTCTTTCTTGACTGTTCCACTGATTTTGCCGACCTTCGTAACCCTGACCGTGATTCCGTTTCCAATGAATTTCCCTTGCGCGAAAGTAGGTAGGGCGGCAACTTGCCAGTTCTGTTTTTTCGCCACGGCGACCGTTTGAATCTTTTTCTCGCCGAAAATCTGAATCTTGCATTTTGCGATGAACGTCGCCGTTCCTTTGCCTGCCTTACGCGGAATCCCCGTCAGCTTGCCGGTCTTGGAGTTTACCCGCAGTCCCGACGGCAGTTTCCGCGCCGCGTAACTGACGCTCTCGACGGATTCGTCGATCTTGACTTGGCTTGTTGCCGTCACGCCGACACGCAACGTGTCCAGATTCTGCACTTCTTTGATTGTGGGGGAGATACGCTCTGCTGAAAATTGGGATTGGTTGTTTCCTGAAGTCAGCATTCCATCCGCAAAATTCGCCGAAAAGGTCAACGAGATTGTTCCCAGTTTCCGGTTCTTCATCGTCACGGTCGGCTTGGCGACGGTGGCGTAGCCGGAGAATTTGAAGGGCTTCCCGCTCATCCGAAGCGTGGCCGTTACCTTAAAGCGGCCCTTCGTGTTTGCCTTTCCTGTCTTGATGATAAGAAGGTCATCGTCCTCCTCGAATGTGTAGAGAACTTCACCGGTCGCGTCGAAGGCGGGAAACGGCGTCATGACCGCCGCCCACGCAGGGGCGATTGCCGCATAGTCCGCATCGGTGATGATACCGCTCGACAGAAGATCCTGCGCCGCCGAATCCCAGCATCCCATCACTGTTGCATAATCCGTGTTCGGTGTGCAGTACGCCGTGAGCGCGAGATAGGCGATCTGCGCAGCCTTTTCCACACCAATTCCTGTCAACTCGTAGGCGACTCCCTCGTTGTTGCCGCTGCCGCCTTCGCTGAGGAGGTAGAAGAAGTGGTTCTGTACACCGCTGTTGGAATGGACGCCACCGTAATCGTTGTCCTCCGATGTATCGGCTGTACTGACCCATTTCTTACCCTTGTAGCGAGAGGGTTGATTGTAACGTTTCGGTTCCGCCAAGGATCGTGCGGGTTCACCGGAATCCTCATCGAAGAGCCAATCAGCCTTGCCCGACTCGATGTTGTCATCGCTGGTGGGGTTGGATGCAAGCGGTTGCATCGCGAATTCGCAGGCGATGCCGATGATATCGGAGAAGGATTCATTCAACGCACCGGATTCACCCTCATATTGCAGATCTGCCGTCCATGATGTGATTCCATGCGTCAGCTCGTGACCGCACGTGTCCAGATCGGTTTCGCTTCTCTCTCCGCTCAAGTCATATCCGAAAAAGAAACAGCCGTTTGTTTTCGAAGCGTCCTCTCCCATAGTCGTCCAGAATGCGTTCGCGAAACCATCGTCGATTTCATTCAGTTCGAGTTGCCAGAAGCGCCATGCCGCGACACGTCCGCCTTGGCCGTCGTAGGAGTTGCGTGCGAACGCTGCCTGATAGTAGTCGAGAACGGTCGAGATGTTGTATGCGATGGCAATGGCATTACCCATGTCGTCTCCCGCGCAATCGTAGTCATCTGAGACTACCGTCCAGTTGGCGTTGGACGAGAAGTCTGCGAACCATTCTGCGTCCTCATTCCAATATGCCGTTCTTGCCGCATTGCGGAATCGGGGAGAGGCAATTCCATCCAAAATGCCGATTTCAATACCGTCCGCCCTCGTAGTGGTAAGATACGTCGAACCGTCAGCAGCTTCGGTCGCCCCTACCGTCACTTCCGCGCCTCCCTGCTGTGGGGGAAGCCGCCCCGTCACCGTGGTTGCCGTCCCGTTTGGAAACGGTGTGGTGGAGGCGGTGAGGACCAGTGCGTCTTGATCAAAAGGGCTGTCATCCTCATCCTCATCCTCGTCATCGCTGATGGCTTTCGCATGCGGTGCAGCACGACGGCGATGAATCTCCTCCCCCGTCAGAGTGTCGGTAAATACGATTTGCCTGCCTATGCGCGTCCGCCACGCCAGCTTCGCTTCTGCGGCATTCTGACCAGCACAATAAATGACGAGCGTGGCACCTTTTTTCTTAAGGGTAGGGGAGACGGAAAGCGAGAGACCTACGAGGTAATCCCCGTTGATTTCATAGACGCTGCCGTCCTTTTCAAAATGGACAACCAGCTCCCGTCCATCCACCTCAATCCCTTCATGGCATTGCGTAAGACGCACGTGCGTCCGTCCAAAGCGATCGGTGTCGGACTGGCGCACCTTGAAATCCGAAGCCTTCGCATGAATACCCAGCCGTTCCCCAAGAGCTTCCACGATTTTTGCCGCGTCACTAGCGGTTGTCCCGTTTCGGTTTCCCGCCTTGATCCGTACCGCTCCCCCCGTTACAGCAGGGAACATCCCTGCTTCGCGGAGACGGATCGGTGTGGCGGTAATGGTGCTTGCGGATGCAAGCACAAATGACAAAAGACAAATGACGAGTGACGAATGGAATGGATAATTCATTTTGTCGATAGCCCTTTCTTAATTGTTCGACATGATGCAGAAAGCAGGAGTCGTAATTCATGACAATCATCTAGCATAGAGGTCATTTGGGATTCCTCGGCGATATCGCTTCTGAAGAGAAGTTCAAGCCAGAACATAGTCTCCGAACATTCTTTAAGTGAAATCTTACATTTGTTCAAGAAATCCTTTCTTGAAGCGGCAAATTTTGCTTCCGCAAGGTTTGCACCGATACTGGTGCCGCTCCTCAATATTTGATCTGCAATCGAGAACTCTTTCTTTACATTTCTCAACCATCGCGAAAGCTTGACGATCCGTACTGCGAAATCCATGCTTTTATCCCGCAAAGGATCGTCTTTTGCCTTGCGATATTCATCTGTCGTTTCATTTGTCATTTGTCATTCGTCACTCGTCATTTGTCACTCGTCACTGTCAAATGGCGCTCCGCGTCATTTGACTCGCATGATGAAGCAGAGCGCGTAGTACGGCGGACGGTTCTCGTGCGCCTGGCCGCTGCCGGCTGACTTTGTGTCGTTGATCTTCTTGAAGTTTGCGACTTGGCCGTCGCCCCAGTTTTGGTCTTTGTACGTGATGACCTCTGCGTCGTCGTTGTGTCTTGCCGTGTAACCGGAGGAACGTCCATAAACTTCATGCGTATGGGACGGCATCTGCGCTGCTGTGAGCGTGACCGATTTTTCGCCACCAGTGCCGCCCACGCTGTATTCGCCACCAGCGCCCACGATGAAGCGGTTGCGGAGGTCGGGCGTACCGTTCGAGCCGTTGCAGAGTGCCCAGCCGTCAGGAATCTGGTTCGCGGCACCACTCCACATGATGATGCCGCCAACGGGGGGGATGCCGTAGCCGGAGAACGATCCCGACGTGCTTGTTGTGACATTGCCGTTCACGACGAGGCTCGTAGCTTCGAGCGACTGCACCTTGGTCGTGCCAGCCGCCACCTCCAACCCTCCCTTGAGCGTGGTCTTGCCCTCCACCGCGAACGCGCCGCTTGCCGCCGCCGCATCCGCCGCGTGGATGGCGTAGGGGACTGCCAATAACGCCTGACGCGGCGAGATCTCGCCGGAGGAGTTATCGACGGTAAGACCGATGTAGAGCGTGGTGCCGGAGTTTGCGGCGAGGATCTGCGCAAGACCCGTTCCCGTCACGCCGTTGATCGCGCTGCCTGCAGCATCGGTAATGGCGGTGTTGAAAAGGCCATTCACATCAAGGAGCACGCTGTAGGCACGTCCCCAGAGGGGCGTTGCCGAGGCAGGCCCGTCGTAGATGCGAAACTCGACCGTCCTGTTTTTGTTGAGGGGTACGGTACCACCCACCTCTTTGATAACACCCTGATAGGTAAACGCGGCAGTTGCCGCGAAAACAGGAGTTGCCGCGAGTGCTGCGACCGTGAGAACAATTGCTGCCACCAGTTTTTTCATTGTCTGTTTTCCTTTCGTCTTGTCAAATCGTTTGTCTCGTCAAACCGTGTCTCTCCATCGAATGATGTGAATCAGAATCCTGAGCTATCCCTGCCGCTTGCGCCGCCGAGCCGGTTTCGGTGCATAAATCCGTTCAAGGCTTGCAGTGATAGCACCGGCATCGGCCTTTTGACTGGCAAGCCAGTCTTGAACATCCTTCTTCGTCTCGATACCCATCCAATCCGCGCAATCATTATACATTTCATCGGATGATCCAGCCAGCAGAATTTCCGCAATGCCGTCAACATATCCGAACGAGGCTGAATCCTCCACGGCCATCAATCCTGTTGCATCCAGACAGACGGGACTTTCGCCTTCCATCGCCTTCTGGAATGTGATCTGCACGTAGTTTGAATCTCCAAAGTCGTATTCGTATTCAAGTTTCGTTCTCGGTCGGACGAATACCTCGCAAAGCTTCGTCTCCCACGGATCGGCATCGTTAGATCCGTCGTCATAGAACGGCGGCGACCATGTACATCCCTTCTTTTGGCGAAAGGCGTAGAGATGCTCATCTTCCCACCCGAAGGCCTCCTGCAAGGCCATGTGGAGCTCGGCAAGGGTGGATTCGGCGGGAACGGCGATCGTTCGAGTGCTTTCACAATTCCGCCAGTTACATTTCAAAATAAGCAGTTTCATTTGCTTCTTCCTTTCGTTTCAGAACCCCAGACGACGCATGGAGAATTCGTACACATCGCGTACGGCATCGCATTCGGAGTCGGGAATCAACATCGTGCCGTTCAGTTCCATGGAACAGAGTCCGTATAGAGTACCCTCAAGCAATCTGCCGAGTACGCCGAGCGTACCGGGTTTACATCCGCAATTTACAATCACTTTCAGTACAAACTCTACCGCGCGTGCCCAGTCGAACTCCCGTCCCTCCGGCGGTACGAGAATATCCGTTCCCAATGCGTATTGCGTCTCGCCATCGACAGCGATCATAAGACGCCCCATGAGGTGATGTCCTGAATCCGATTTTCCGCAGGGAATGGGTAGCGCACCGATTTCAAGGCGGAATTTTTTGTTCACGGGAAGTTTCGCAACCTTGTCGAGGAGATCCGCCGAGACGTTTATGATCGTATCAGGATTTGGCGAGAACTCTTCCTCTCCGAACGTCCATGTTCCGTCGGGTGCCTCGTACCACACGCTTACGAGGTCTCCCTCTTGGTCTATCAGATTGATGTCTTCTGCGGAATGCGTCTTGAAGAAGTCCAAAAACACCTGAATGGCGTCCATCGCTTCCGCGAGCTCGTTCGCTCCCATCCTTTCGGAGTCATAACCGGGGATGTAGGAGAGCAGCGAGGGGTTGACCCCGCGCGGAAATTTCACGCCCGACGCCTTGATCGCGGCGCGTTCTCCATTCAACAGATTCGCAGCCTTGACGAACGCGACTTGAGTCTGCCGAATAGAGAAGAAAGCGTCTTGCAGACTGAGGTTGTCGTATGGGTCAATCGCAGAAATGAGGCAATAGGAAGAAACGCGAGGATAAATCGCCACCGCCCGATGTTCACCGTATTCGCCCATCACGGAGAGAACGGACTTCCGCCCGTTGGCACGTTTGATGACCAACAGTTGGTTCTCTCCCATCGGCATATCCCACGGTGCCAGCTCCCACAGTTTCAACGCGAGTTCATAAGCCTTGCGTAGCTGTTCAGGAGATGGTTTCACGTTATCGATCACGACAGGTTTTGGACTTTGACCATCACTCATATTTTCTTCCTTTCCAACACTACTGTTGACCCATACGCTTCTGCAGTTTCATTTCCTGTACGTTACTTCGGATCAGCCAGAAGAGGCTCAGGTTTCAGGATGAGGCATTGCGTACGCACTTCGTGCCGATTGATCAGCAGCAAACTCCACATCGAACTGTTATCCTGGGTCGATTTCAGCTGAGAGATCCGATGCGAACCGACCACGTCGAGTGCATGGTTGAGCGACACGAGGTTATTGTCCAGCGTGGCCTCGTCCGCGAAGAGCTTGATGTTGAAATCATCCACGATATCCTCGCGCTCTTTCGTCCACGGACGTCCCGTACAGAGCGGTATGAAACCAAGAAGCTGGTACGAGAAGTTCTGCGTCACGAACGAAGCGACCGGCACCTCGCCGTCATTCACCGAAATGTCCGACTTCCAACGTGCGATCTCGCTGTAGGAACTGCATCCCGCCCCAGCAAGGGACAGAACTGCCGCCGTCAAAATCATCAGGCAATTTTTCATTTCGTTTCTCCTTTCGTGGCTACTTGTCAGTTGTACGGGGAATGAGAATCGCAGATACGCCCATGTGGGACGATCCGAAGAGCGTTCCGACTGCACCACCGTAGCTCGCCCCTGCGTAGGAAGCGTCTGAGTCATAGAAACTCACGTCTGCCAAATCGCAGTTCCGGCTCTCCGCCAGCTTGAGTAACGCATTCTGGAGTTCGTTGAATCCAACCTGATCCCGGAAGAGTGAGGTGCCGCCTTTAATCGTTTTCTTTTTTTCATCCCAGCGAAGGTTTCCTGAGACGATTGGAATCGTCCAAAGGATATAGTATCCAGAGGTGTCGATGACCACAAGTTGCCCCAGCTTCTTTCCTTCGACACCCTTCACCGAAACGCCGTCCAGCAGTCCCGGAGAAGAATAGGTTACCGACGCACAACCCGCCGAGAATCCGACGAGTAACGCCGCCAAACCGATTTGCATGATTTTCTTCATGTTGTTGTTTCCTTCGTTTCCCAAAAAACATTCATCTCGCTTGCGCACCTTCGCAAGCTTTGAAAGCAATATTATACCATATCGAATGCCAGATTGGAAACACACTCTTTCTCCAAATATTGAGTTGGATTGAGTTGGTACATCTGCGTAATTCACCGTGTTCCCGCCGCTCGCGCCACTATCACCGCAATTCGCTCGTTCATCGTGAGACATCCGTGTCGCGTGATCGTGAACGGCGCGATTTGATTCCGGTCGAATGAACTCAGCACGAGTTGGCGATGAGCAGAGAGCCAGCGGGAATCTTCAACCGAGGGGTCATAGCGCTCTGGCAAGCCGTATGGCACTGCCTTAATCCAGCGCGAATTTGGCAACGCCTTGAGCCGCCTTTCAAATTCGCGCTCTCCTGGCGAGATAAAGCCGCATACCGGCGTCCAGCCATGCTTGGCGCGCTCAATGTGTGCGACGATTTTATCTTCCAATTCGGCAGCGGTCTTCTTCATCGTAAGCCGCACAAGATACAAAAATGGGGAAGCGAGGATGGTGATGTCGCCAACTGAAGACCACCGAAGTGTCGAATCGAGAGCGGGGTGGCGTAGGTTTGGGCGATACCGAAACATATCGGGATTGTCAATCTTCCAAAAGTAACGCACAGGATTCATCTTGATGTAGCGTCGGATGGCTGTGAGCTGGTGCGAATCGAAGGAGATATCGACCCAAAAGTCTTGAGACCATGCGAACGCTGGGGTCTGACCACCCTTTGCGAGCGACGGGGCTTCTGGCTGCCCCGAACCCTGCCAATAGCTCGGCACATCCCACCGCATGCAGGGGATCGGGGGCGGCAAGCCCCCGTTGCTTGTAGATGCCGCCATAAACCAATGTGCGAACACCAACGGATTGAAACGGAACTCGTCTGCCGAATTCACAATGAGGAGCAGATGCACATGATCAGGCATGATTACGAAATCGGAAGCCGTGAAATGCGGATTGATTTGATGCAATGCCACCCAAACATCCTTCACCCGCTCACCCGGAGGCATCAACACAGGCCTTTTCGCGCCCCGTTCCAGACGCGACAAAATCGCTTGCCGTCCCTCCACTACGAAAGTGAAGAAGAAAAATCGCCGTCCTGTATGGATGAGGGGAAATTTCACACTAGATTCGCCTTGTAGATCACCCTTACAGGAATATCTTACCCGCTATTCCATCACGAGTTCGGTTTGCGGGCTGACGCGCTTGATGGTCATGTTGCCGACGAGGGTGATTGGACCTTGACGCATGAGGTTCGAGAGTGTCCATTTCACTTTGCCGCTCTTCGTCTGCTCGGGATTCCATGCCGCCTCGCCGCCATTCAGATCGAATGACAGCGTGATCTCGTTACCGACGGAGAACGTCTCGGGCTTGACATCGCCCTTGTAATTTGCGAAGTCGTCGCCGCTCGGTGTGGCGTTCTTGAAATCCCATTTCAACCCGTCGTGTTGCGGATGGAGCGGATGGCGCAGAAGGCTCGTCGCGCCGCCGCCCGCTACGGTAAAGGCAAACGAAACACCGTTTGTTGTAAACGACCCATCCCTTGATTCGACAATGGGCATTTCTGTCGGTAGGCACACCGCGCTGATGCGCATCGTGACATTGGCGGTTGCGGGTACTGACGCCGTTCCTGCATAGAGTCGGTAGGTGTATGTACCGTCTGTCGCCGTCTCTCCAGCGGAGACGACACGCTGGAGAAGACGCACCTTGCCGTTTCCGTCGATGTGAATTGGGAGACGCAGTTTTACCGTCCCACCCGTCTCTGTTTCAGACGATGCACTTGGGGAAATGATGCGATTGAACGCAACGTCTGCCACCCAGAGTCCACCCGGCCATACGGTGTTCGACGCAGAAGCACCGGAGGTCTCACCGACGAGCGGGACATCAACACGCATCTTCGACTTGCCGTCCGTGTCGGTTACACGCAGAAGTGCACCGAAAGGCTTACCCCTTGCTTCCGTGTCGAACAACGGACGATTGATGCCGAATTCGAGTCGCCATGTCTCTCCGGCTGCGAGTCGCTTTGTCGCGATAGGGTCGCTGACAGGACCAATATCTGCCCAAACCGCATTCGTGAGAGCCACTGCCGCGTCGCGGATATGAATGGCTTCACGCGGCAACATCACCTCACCGTAGGATGCCGACGTTTCAACTGCAACCGACACGGTACGTGCTTCGGCACCGTCGTTTCGGATGGAGAGCGTGGCCCTTGATAAATCGCTCCCGAAGTCGGGACCGGTCATCGGCGAAACGTGCAAGACTCCAGACCAGTCGCTCTGAACATCCGAAGCGACGAGTAACACATCACCATCGGAGACGGTGGCTGAGGAAAAGACTTGCGTGATGTTCGGCATTCTGTCCGGGTAGTTGCCGGAGAATTTGAAGAATCCGCCCTTGAGGAGGTTGCCATCAAAACCCTCAAAATAGTCGGAGGGAGTCACGGACATGCCTTGCTGGAGGGAGAAGCCGACGAAGTTGTACACCTCGTTCGTATCCGTGATATGCCACGTCATGCGTGGCGCGGCGGGGACACCGACGAGCGAAACGGCCGTTCTTGTTGCGTTCGTATTGAACACGAGACAGACTGTCCCTGCGGGAATCGCCTTCACTTGTGAGACTTCGGGATAATCACGGTACCACATCGCAATGGGATTCATCGATACGCCTTGCGAGTCCCAGGTTTGGGAGAACTGGCGTGTCGAGAGAAACGACGCCGGGTCGTAGAACCCGACCGACTTCACCGGCCAGTTTGCGAACACCTCGGCAGGGGACTGCGAGGGAGCAACCTCCACATAGATCGCGTTCCAACCGTGGTTTAGCACAAAGTTCTGTTCCACGACAACGTCTGCCAGCATCAATCCTACGCACGCGAACGCTGCGACTCCACCTATCAGAATTTTTTTCATGGTACTCGTCCAAACTGCACTTATCCTGTCCGCCAGGGATAGGCAAACAAACCACGGAAAATCGTGGCAAAAGCCCTCTTTTGCACGATCCACGAGTCAAGCCATACGGTCGGACAAAACTCGTAAGAACATCCCTGAACGGCTGAAGAAGTAAAAGATTTTTATACCAAATTTTCGCCTCTTTCTCAAGCTTGATTTTCTAGGGTGATTTTCTAGGGGTGCATCTGCGTAATTCACCCACCCCATACGCATGAGAGGACTTTGGAAACAACAGGAACAACCTGAAGACAACAACTGAAAAGGTGCGCGGACCAACCGGTCCGCGCATCTCTTCTCCTTTGCCTTTACCATGATGATCATGTGGCATCATTGCCCTGTTGCCTTTGTGGGAACGGCTATTGGGGCGTGGGCGAGTTAGCCCGCGTTCAAAAGACAAGTTGTTTTTGTAAGTTGTTTCTGTTGTTTTCTGTTTCAAACGAGAACTGAACTGGTGGGAAAAACGCAGATGCCACCTCGCTTACAAAAATTGAGCTAATCGGCTTGATTCTTCGTTTGGAAAAGAGTATAATTCTTCCCCTTATGCACACAGATAAATTCCACGGACGGAGAGACAGAGGTCGCCGTCCTTTTCGGCGGAAGGGTAATCGTCACCCCGGATTTGCGGAACATGACGAACCTCGCGAGGTGCCGGTCCCGAAGGGCGAAATCCCCGCAGCTTTTGCGAATAACGCCTTTGGGCAACTGAATCCGTTGCTGCAGCACGCGATTGCCGAAGTTGGATATCTGAATCCGACTCCGATTCAGGAGCAGTCGATTCCCGTTTTGTTGACGGGAAGAGACCTGCTGGGCGGAGCACAGACGGGAACTGGCAAAACCGCCGCATTCCTGCTCCCGATTCTGCATCGGTTGCTGGCAAATCCGAAAGACACGGTTCCCAAGCATCCCCGTTCGCTGATTCTGGCACCGACACGTGAACTCGCCGCCCAGATTGCGAAGTGTTGTTCCGATTACGGTAAGTTTGTCAACATTCGGTACGCCGTGGTCTTTGGCGGCGTGAGCCAGAATCCGCAGGTGAGGGCGTTGCAGAATGGTGCCGACATCGTGATCGCGACACCGGGGCGTCTCTTCGACTTGATGGAACAGAAGTATGTTTTCCTCGACCTGATCGAGGAGTTCGTTTTGGATGAGGCTGACCGGATGCTGGACATGGGGTTTCTGCCCGACATCAAGAAGGTCATCGCGCATCTGCCCGAACAACGGCATTCGCAATTCTTCTCCGCTACCTTGAACCGTGAGGTTCGGAGACTGGCGGCAACCTTGGTCAAGGATCCCGTGACGATTACTATCTCTCCTGAGGCGCCGACGGTTGATCGTATCAACCAGCGCCTGATGTTTGTGGATCGGGGGAACAAGGGGAGTCTGCTCACCTATCTGTTGCAGTCCCATCCGGAGTATGACAAGGTGTTGGTCTTCACACGTACACGGTACGGCGCGGACAAGGTTGTGAAGCGTCTTCACGAAGACGAGATTCGCGCCGAGGCGATCCACAGCAACAAGTCGCAGTTGCAGCGAACGCGTGCGCTGGAGAACTTCCGCAACGGCAAGGTGCGTGTTCTCGTGGCGACGGACATTGCGTCGCGCGGAATTGACGTGGACAGCATCTCCCACGTGGTCAACTATGATTTGCCGGAGGAAGACGAGTCGTATATCCATCGTATCGGACGCACCGCACGCGCGGGTGCGTCGGGTGTGGCAATCTCGTTCGTCAGTTCGGAGGAGCGCGGACTTCTCCGGAGTATTGAGCGCATGATCAAGAAAGAGATTGAGATCGATTATGATCAGCCGTACCACTCCGAGAAGGCGGAGATTGCGGCAGGAAAGGGTGCCAATGCGCCGGAACCTGCGTGGAAAAAGGCGAAAGGTCGTTCGGATCGTCGGGATCGCGGCGAGAAACGTCCCAGCAAGAGAGGATCAAAACAAACAGATTTTGGGAAAAGATCGGAGGCAGAGGAAATGTTGGAGTCGGATAATCAGAGTGTGAATCAGAAAAAAGAGGCTCGTTTCGTGCCGCCACCCAATGCGGTGCCTGTAGATGAAACGCCGGTTTCTGCGCTAGACGCGGAATCGGCTACCGTCGAGGATGTTGCCGCTGTTCCTGTTGCGGAGCCGAAGGAAACAAAAGGCAGTGACGTGCCGATGGATGTGGCGAAGACGGATGCCGATCTCGATGCAGAGACACCTCCGACAGAGCAACCGAAGCCAGTTGCCGCTCCCGCCGAGACCGACTCGGATTCCGCACCGTGGTATGCCAAGCCGTACCGTTCGGGCGGACATCATCTTCCCGAGGATCGGAAACCAGAGAAGAAACAACGGCGTAAAGACAAGGAGGAAGTTCCTTTCCGTGAGGATTTGGATTTCGACCACGAACAACGGCGTCGTGCCCGTTCGTTCGAGAAACGTGGTGAACGTAGAGAGCGTCCAGAACGTCGTGAAAGACGCGAGCGCTTTTTCGATGAGGATGATCGCTTCCCGACGGATGAAGGCGATACGCGCCACGGTCATGTCATGACTGCGGAAGAACGCGCACAACGTTCTTGGCTCGACAAGGATGGGGACGGAGATCGTCCCGAACGCTCTCGTCGTCGTGACGATGGCGGGGATAGGGGACGGCCACGTTTCGGTGGCGGCAGGTCGCCGCGTCGTTTTGATGATGATCGTCCTCCGCGTCGTTTCCGCGACCGCGACGAAGGTGCTTTCGGTGGAGAGCGCCGGGAACGCGATTCCTTCCGCAAGCCGCGCCGCTTCGATGACGATGGTCCTCGTTTCGGTGGCGGCAGGTCGTCGCGTCGCTTCGACGATGATCGTCCTCCGCGTCGTTCCCGCGACCGCGACGAAGGCGGTTTCGGTGGCGAACGCCGGGAACGCGATTCCTTCCGCAAGCCGCGTCGCTTCGACGATGATCGCCCGCACTTTGGTGGCGGCAAGCCGCGTCGCTTCGATGATGACCGCCCGCGCTTTGGCGGTGGCAAGCCGCGTCGCTTCGACGATGATGGCCCGCGCTTCGGCGGTGGCAGACAGCGTCGCTTCGACGATGATCGCCCGCCTCGCCGTTTCAGTGACCGTGACGAAGGCGGTTTCGGTGGTGATCGCGAGGATCGTGATTCCTTTCGTCGTCCGCGCCGT
>JAFYDR010000242.1 GCA_017544725.1 Kiritimatiellia bacterium | reverse complement strand
GTCGGATCTCTCCCTGTTGCGGAAGACCGGCAGGGAAATTGCGGCGCTCACCGGTGCGAAAGGGGAGTTGCTGACGCAAGACGCCTACTTGGCTGTAGAGACGGGGCTCTCGTTGCCGCGAGGCTTGGAAATGGGACCGTTTTCCTATTTTCCTGAATTGAACAAGGAAGAGGCAACATCGAATCACGTCGTGAACACCGAAATGTTGTTGTCGCTCTTGAAGTCATCGTCCGCCACCGTTTGCGCATTCAGCGGTTACAGTTGGGCGATCCGTTCCCCTGTGACCGATCCTGTTCCGGATGATGAACGGCAGGTTTTTCTGAACGCGATTCGGGAACGTTACGAGTTGGTGCAGACGGTGTCCGATTTTGGACAAAACCAAACGACGCTCCAGATTTACCGGAGACCCCATGACGATCATTCCAAGTGATACCGTGATTTTGGCGAACGGGGATTTTCCGAACCATCCCATTCCGCTCGGTCTGTTGCGTGACGCGGTACGGATCGTCTGCTGTGACGGCGCCGCCGCGAAACTGCAAGCCTTCGGATTGATGCCGACACGGATTGTCGGAGACTTGGACAGCTTGACCGAGGAACTTCGCCAGAAATATGCGGATCGAATCGCTCCTGTGTCAGAACAGAGCACCAATGATCTGGCGAAGGCGTTTCGTTTTTGCGTCAAGCGCAATTGGCGCGACATGGCGATTCTCGGCGCGACGGGCGGACGTGAAGACCATACGCTGGGTAACCTCTCTTTGCTTGCCGATTTTCAGGAGAAGGCGAACGTGCGGCTCTACACGGATACAGGCGTCTTCACCGCAGTCAGGAAATCGACAGTCTTTCCGTCTTTTCCCGGACAGCAGGTCTCCCTCTTTTCGTTCACACCGGGACTACGCGTCTATACGGAAGGATTGAAGTATTCCTTGGAGGATGTACCATTCACGCGTTGGTGGCAGGCGACCTTGAACGAGTCGCTTTCAAGTGAATTCCGCATCACCTTCCTCGGCGGTCCGCTTCTGGTCTTCCAAACCTACGATGTATAAGTGAGTGTTGCGGCGTGTCCAGTGCCCGTCGTTTGCGACGCGGTTTTCGCAAACCGAGATTGCAGGGTGATGTTCAGTTTGGTATAATCAAAACCCATATGGTGAATTGTGGGTAAAAAAGGATAGGTTTGAGATGAGGCGGACGATTTTTGCTTTGTGTGTTTTGACTTGTGGGATTGCTGTTGCATTGGACGCCAAGATCGACGGACAGTGCGTCGTATTTGATTGTCCGTCGGCAGGGTCTTTCCGTATCGAGTGCCAGAGCGGGAACGTGGCGTTGTCTGCCTCGGATGGCACGGTTCGTTTCAAGGTTACAGAAGCCAAGTCGAATCAGATGCTCTTGTCCATGCTGGTTCCGACCAGTTTTATTTCTGGCGGCAGCTGGCGCGTGGATAATCGGGAAGGCGCATTTCCGTTCGCCCTCGGCGCAAGCGAAAAACTCTTTCAGGGTAACGGACGCGAGATTGCCGTTCAGGATCTTAACAAAGAGTCGCTGTCGTTTGGTTTTCCCGTTGGTACCTATTTCGAAGTGCAGGATAACCGCAAGTGGAACTGGAACACCTTTGAGTATCGTATCTTCTTGCCCGCAGGTATGCTGGAGTGGGAGATGACCTATTCGTTTGTTCCTGCTGCCGGTAAGACGCGTTTGCTCGATCGATTCGGGCAAGTATCCCGTGATTTTCCGGGAAAGATTTCGGAGGAGGCGGAGCTGAAAGCGGATGTGAAGTCGGAGGCCGGATATTACCGTTCGCTGGATTTTATGGGAAAGCTCGCTGCGACGGGGCATAAGTTGGATGCCTTCGGCGGAATCATGGGAACAGGGGTGAAGTTCAGTTTGCGCAAGACGGGGTATTTCCATTTAGAGAAACGCATTTCATCCGGCGGTACGCGTTGGCTGTTGGTCGATCCTGCGGGGAATGCGTTTTTCCATTTGGGAATCTGCGTCTTTGGCGGGGGCGACGATTTGACGGACGTGACCGGACGCGAAGACGCCTACGAGTGGATTCCGCCTCACGAGGGCGCGTTTGCCGCAACTTGGAAGACGGAAGAGCCGTACTGGAGTACGCGAGCCGTTTCCCACTATCGTGCAAACGTTGTCCGTAAGTACGGCTCGTTCGATCTTACGGAAACCGCTGTACGGAACATCGCAAGGGTTCGCCAAGCGGGATTCAATTCGATGGGTGCTTTTGGAGAGGTTCCGACTGCGGCCCGTCAGGCATGTTTCCCGTATGTCAAGATCCTTCCGCTCAACGGCGTCAAGAAAATCCCGACGATTCGTGGCGTATTCGATCCGTATAATCCAGAAACAGTCCGTGCCGTGAAACAGGCGATGGAGGCACTGCGGATAGATGCGAACAACGCGTTGTTAATCGGCTACTTCTTGGAGAACGAACAGGCGATGGAGGCGATTCCTCAAGCGATTCCTGCTTTGGATGACAGCTGGGCGGCAAAGCGCGCGTTCAAGGCATCCGGTAAGTCTCCCGACGATTTCGCCGCAGAGTTTCTGGAAAAGTATTACTCCTTGATCGCGAAAACATTTCGTGCCTGTGATCCGAATCACTTGTTGATCGGCAACCGTTGGATGCCATCCACCGCCAATAACGAGACGCTTTGCCGCGTGGCTGGACGGTATTTGGATGCGGTCAGTATCAACTACTATACACGGGAGGTCGATCCGGCTTTCGCGCGGCGAATCTACGAGTGGAGTGGAGAACGTCCACAGATTTGGAGCGAGTTCTTTTATTCGGCGGGAAAAGAAGCGAATACGGGACCGTTCACCTTTGACTTGCCGACGCAGCGGGAGAGGGGAATGGCTTATCGCCGGTATGTGAAAGCTGCCGCATCGCTCGGTTTTGTTGTAGGTACGGAATGGTTCACCCTTATTGACCAGTCGGCGACGGGCCGGTTCTTCCAAGGGAAAGGGGGCGAGAGCTACAATACTGGCTTGCTTTCGGTGACGGATCGTCCGTATCGGGATTTATGGCAGGAGATGCGTGATGCGCATTTGGAGGTTGTCGGGCTGTTCCTCAAATGACGTTCTCGGTTGAACGCATGACGATGTGACGGCTCATTTTCAACACACGAAGAGCTCGAATCATTCGAGCAGACTCGATAAAGGAGAACAGACATGAAGAAGATGATGATTGCGGCTTTCTTGGCTGCGACGGTTTGTGCGTTTGCTGGACAGTGGGAGAAGCCCGCGTGGATTCCCCGTGAACAGGGACTTTACCGTTGTCAAATTCATCGCGGTGGCGGTGCCAAGTCGAAACCCGATAACTCGCTGGAGACGTTTCTCTGGTGCTGGGGACACGGCATGGCGCCTGAGGCGGATGCGCGGTTGACCAAGGACGGCGTGGCGATTGCCATGCACGATGCTGATTTCCGTCGTATCGGTCGCGGAATCACGCCGGAGTTCGCCACCAAGAAGATCCAGGATTTGACGTGGGATGAAGTCCGCGATGTCGATACGGGATCGTATCTCGGAAAGGAGTACGCCAGTACACGCCTTTCCACGATGGAGGCGATTTTCGCCTCGATGAAAGGGCGTCCCGAACGTCTGCTGTACGTTGACGAGAAAGGGGCACCGCCTGAATTGATTGCGAAATTGGCGAACCAGTTCGGTGTGATCGAACAGGTTTATTACTGCTCCAGCAACTGGCGTCTGATCCCTCGCTGGCGCACGGTTGCGCCGAAGGGCCGTTCGATGGTTTGGCTGGGGAACTTCCCGAAAAAAATCACGCCGGAGGCCTTGGCCAAAACCGAAGCGTTTGTGCAGCAGCGGTTGGATGAAATGGCGGCGACCGGGTTTGACGGTATCGATCAGGTGCAGATCCATGTGCGTACGGATCTGAGCCTTGAGGATCCGTTCTGCCCATCCACCCCGTTCCTCAAACGTGCTGTAGAACTGCTCCACAAACATGGCGTTTCCGCTCAGACGGTTACCTGGACCGAGGGTTGGAACAAGGAAGTTTATCGCAAGCTTTGGGATTTGGGCTTCGATCACTTCACCACGGATTACCCGGAGACGTTGTTCGAAGTCGCGGACGAACTCCGCACCGGGAAAAAGTAAGCTACGGTGCTTTGCGCTAGCGGCGGGCGGCTAACGCCGCCAGCCGGGGGAGCGGGTTAGGCGGGAACAGGTTAAGTTGGGCAACGGGAACGTTGCCGGGGCGAAGGTACACAGACGGGGGTAAGTGTAGCGCAGCCCCCGGAATCAAGCAAAGGCACGTTAGCCCTGAAAGGACGACAGAAGGAGGCACAGCATGACGAGTGGCGGTAGATTGTTCTGCCGCCCCTTCAGGGCTTGGGCGATATTTACGACACCGTCGGGGGTTACGCTTCGCTCACCCCCGTCTGTATAGTTAACGCCCTTTCAGGGCTTTCCACCACTGCACGAAGTGCCTCAGCTTAACACGCTTAACCAGCTTAACACGCTTATCCCGCTGGGTGGCTTCGCCGCCCTACGAAGTTATAGGCAAGCGCCCCGCCCGCGGTGCGCGGGAACGTTCATGTGGATAACTTTCGTTTCGACGATGATGGTGTCGTCGTTACGCGGTGGACGCGACGGAGCGCGTCCCTCCCCATCCGTCACTGCAACCTCTGG
>JAFYDR010000241.1 GCA_017544725.1 Kiritimatiellia bacterium | reverse complement strand
TCAAGAGGATTTTGGAAACAACTAGAACAACCTGAAAACAACAACTGAAAGAGGTGCGCGGACCAACCAGTCCGCGTATTGCATCTCTTTTGCCTTTACCGCGACAATCATCTGGTATCATTGCCCCGTTGCCTTTATGGGATCGACTATTGGGCGTAGAAACGTCCATGGATAACTTTGGAAACTACCGTCTCTCGTCACTCGTCATTCGTCACTACTTCGCGCAACGAAGTTGTTGTTTCTGTTGTTTTCATTTTCAAAAGACGACAGTGAAAAACGCAGATACGCCCCGTGGGCTACCACTGCGTAGCTAAGTGCCCTTCAGGCTGAGTGGCAGCACTTGTCGCGGCAGCGTTTGGCAGTCTCAATACCACGGAATACTAAGATCATCTTCTGGTTTGTCAAAGTCTAATACCGTATCAGCACTTGTTTTCGTTTTGAGGAAAAAGACACGAGAAGATGTATCGCAAGTTGGCATGATAAGCCACCTTCTCGATGTGTAGCCTTCTGCGTCAATTATAAGCGTGTGCAGAAATCCGTCAGAAACATCCACATGCGTTGGCAATAACGAACCGGAGGATGGTGTCGCAATCCAAAAGATCAGATGCCAGCCAATTGTACCTCTGCTCGTAAATATCCCTTTCCCGTCAGTAATCGTTGTCTGTTCATATCTGCCTGCGTTGACATGAATTCTGGCATTCGGAATGGGTGATCGTGTCTCTGCATCGCAGACTTGTCCGTTGATTTCATACAGATGATGCCGATAATGCGGAACTGGAAGTAGCAGGCATCCCGCGCAATAAAACAAAAGAAACGCGATAACCATTCCTCCCGCGGCAAGAGAAATTTTAGTGAAGATTCGTGACAAGTGTTGTAACATGACCATCGCTTAAACCTCCAACATCAACAAAATTATTTTGGAGCATCCAACTGTGCAAGAGTTTCCGCTAATGCACATTGGGCAGGTATGGACAATGCCGCGTTTTTGGCGAGTTTTCTGAACAAGTCAACACTCTTGTGATCGAAAATCTTTGGGGGCTGTTCAACCCCAATGTGGGTTCTTACAGAGAAAGGAACGCCATGCCGGATTGCGCTGACAAAGAAAATGGCTTTCACCCTATTCGCATCCAAATTGTTGTGTGCCGCAGCACCTTGCAAGAAATAAAGTTCTGCCTGTTTCATATCACGGCGGCACCCGTACCCTGCAAAGAGACACACCCCAAGCAACAGGCTTGTTTCAGCCGGGCATTCATTATAGGAAGTCTTCAGCAGACGATAAGCCATCTTCCGTTTTCCCATCATGGATGCGGTAATCGCCGCATTGTGTGCCGCGTAATTCATCCTAAGTTCTATCGCTTTCATTTCCCATGCAAGCGCCTCTGCGTAACAGTTTTCCCCATAGTTTTTAATGAGCAGAGAGGAAAGTGCGAGCATCGCATTCCCGTTCCCCTGTTCGGACGCGATACGCAACCATCGTTCAGCGGCTTTCCGGTTTCTTCTGACTGGTGTCTTTCCATCATGCAAGCAGATATACCCGTCCAGATAACCTTCCCCGATTATCCAAGCAAGTTCAGAATTCCCATTTTTGGCGAGTGCCTTTAACCGATTCATTTGAACTTTTCTATCACTGCTCAACATCGTATTCCCTCATTTCCAATGCAATCACATCTTCTTGATTTACCATACCATACATTGGAAATAATGTGTAAATTTCCACATAACCTTTTCTTTTCTGAAATAAAGATTAAGACAGCGTCCGTACGTTCTGCCTTCATGTATTCCTATGAAGGTAACAGTGGATAAGAAACCATTCCCGGCAAGATTTTTAACCTCCCCTTCATATACGATTTCCGATCCGAAATCTTCCGAACCATTTTTCAGGAATTGTACACTTTTTCGAAGTACTTCATCACGTAATTCATCAACAATGGTCACGTTGGGAAATCGCGCTCCCTGTTTTCGCGCCCACACATCATCAGCCGGATTCCCAGTATATCCGAGAAGTTTCGCTGCATGTTTCTTAACCACCGGCGAAGGATTTTCGAGAGCGGGGATGAGGTCGGGTCGTAACCTGTCCCCGTACAGGAAGACCATGTGGGGTACAACTCCTGTATCCTCATCCATTCCCCAATCCAAAGCAAGGAAACGTGGGAGCTGAATACATCGATCATACCATGGTAGTGAAAACAAGCGTTTCAAGAAATCATCGTCTATCAGGAGTTTCCCGTTCTCGTCCAACGGAAACGAAAATACGTTCTGGACTTCATTTCCGCCTACGCCTGTCGCAGGAACATTCGTAACCGCAGGACAGGAAAAAGAACGGAACGAGAAGAGTGCTGGCATCGTCACCTCCAGCAAAAAACGTAGAATCGCTTTTATCATCTCAATCCCCTTTTCATTGTGTGAATTCGTTGGCAATTTTTAGAAGTCCCCTACTAGTCAGTACAATGCAGTTGCAGAATGAATGCTTGCAGTACCGTCTCATAAACAAGAGGAGTATAGCATGTCCTCGTTAGAGGAGACAACACGAATAATATATCTTCATTTGCCGACCTTTGCTCACAACTATAAAAGAACGCGCTTGTCAGACAGGAGGATTTGCGCAATAATGGAATGCGTTGTTGCAATTGTTTCAATTCACGCCACAAGGGAGGAGCATCGATGTCCGAGGAAATTGTACAGTCCGTTGAGAATACGGAAAATGATGCGTATGAGGCAGCCTTTCAAAATCAAGACGAGGTCTCTGTCACGCCAGGGAAACCGCTCTTGTTCGTCAATCGGTTTTTCCATTGGATTTTCGATCAGCTGACTGCTCTGAACTGGGGGAAGAAGATCATCGAATTCGCGCCGAATGCCACGATTTACATCGGCGTCGCCTGTTACGGTCTCGCACTCTTCTGTCTGACCTTCGGCATCGTCCAGTCTATCCACTTCCGCGCACTCAGTTTCCTTTGGACAGGCCTCGGTCTTGCGGCCGCGAGCCTTGTCGCACCGTTTTTCGCCGAAAAACTGATTGGTGGAACCTACCAGACGCTCCGCAACTTCGCAACGAAACTGCCATCGATGAATTTCCTGCACAGCTTGGCGGCACTTTTCCTAATTCTCGCTATCGCCGCGCTTCTGGCAGGGTTCGCGGTCGGTGAACTCATGGCGATTCTGATCGGTGCTGGCGTTTCCGTGCTTTGCGGAATCATCGCGGTTCTCACGCTCTCGCCCGACTCTCTCTCGATTACAATTGAACCCTCGCAAACCTCGCCCGCAGAAGAATTGATCGCAGTCCTCACCTGTTTCCTGAAAGCCATTGTCTCGCTCATCTCTTACGTTTGGGGTGTCCTCGTTCTGATCGCATTCATCATGGCACTCAGAGCATTGTTCACGGGTAATCCCTTTGAAGCACTGGCAAACGGAATGGGACTCACGGTTTTCGTAGTGGCAGTCACGCTCCTGCCGCTTGCATCCTACCTCTTCGTGCTACTCTATCTGTTCACGATTGATGTGGTCCGAAGCGTCTTGGCCATCCCGAATAAACTGGATCAACTGAAAGAAGCTGATGGAAAACAGAAAGATTGAAACGCTAAACCAGCGCAACTCGGCTTTTGACAACCGTCTGCGCCCAACCCGCTTTGAGGATTTTGTCGGGCAGACAAAAGTCCGTGAACGTCTGATGCTTGCCGTGGAAGCGGCGTTGCAGCGGAAGGAATCGCTTGACCATGTCCTGCTCTTTGGTCCCCCGGGACTGGGCAAGACCACGCTGGCGTTCATTTTGGGCGAGGCGATGGGCGTACATGTCAAGACGACCTCCGGCCCCGTCATCGACAAACCCGGCGACCTTGCGGGGTTGCTGACCAGCCTCGAACCGGGCGACATTGTCTTTATCGACGAAATCCACCGAATGCAGCGGACCGTAGAAGAATACCTCTATTCGGCGATGGAAGATTTCGTGATTGATATCATGATCGACCAAGGTCCAAACGCACGTTCCGTCCGTCTAGAACTACCTCGTTTCACGCTGGTGGGCGCGACAACGCGTAGCGGTCTCATTTCATCGCCGCTTCGTTCTCGCTTTGGGCTGATCAACCATCTGGACTATTACAAGGCAGACGAGTTGACCGCTATCATCCAACGTTCAGCTGGAAAGCTGGGTGTCGGAATCGACGAGGCGGGTGCATTGGAAATCGCGACGCGGGCGCGTGGCACCCCGCGAATCGCGAACAACCTCTTGCGGCGTGTGCGTGACTACGCACAGGTCAAGGCGAACAATCAAATCTCCAAAGAGGTTGCAGATCAGGCTCTCGCCTTGCTCGAAATCGATCCGCGAGGCTTGGAGGAAATGGATCTACGTATCCTTAACAGCCTAGTTCAGAAGTTTGGTGGCGGTCCTGTTGGATTACACACACTGGCGATTTCCGTCAGCGAGGAACCGGATACGCTGGAAGAGGTCTTCGAACCTTTCCTGATTCAAGAGGGATACATGGAACGTACGCCAAAAGGTCGCATGGCGACCCCGCTCTGTTACCAACGGCTTGGAATTCTTCCCGCTCCACGACAAAACGAGTTGCCGCTTTAATCAGCAAGTACGACTTCACTCTTCGTACGGGAAAGTAAATGAGGATAACTTTTACGTTGTTTTTTCCATTCCTATTTGTTGACAATCCAAGAAAGGATTTGAAATCATGGCTATGCAAGACTTGATCAAACTCATCCAAGAATCCCCACGCGTCGCGGTGTTCACGGGTGCGGGTGTCTCGACACTCTGTGGCATTCCCGACTTTCGAGGGGCGAACGGAATGTATCGCGATCCCAACGCGGCGCGAATGTTCGAGATCGACCTTTTCGATGCCGATCCTGCTTTCTTCTATCATCATGCAGACACACTGGTGTACGGAAATTCGGAAACCCGTCCTGGTCCCGTCCATCTGGCTGTCAAACGCCTTCAGGATGTTGGGAAGTGTCAAGGTGTCATCACGCAGAACATCGACGGTCTGCATGAACGGGCCGGTTCGGATCCCGTTTATGCCGTCCACGGTTCCGCCGCATTCCATCACTGCCGTTCCTGCGGTAAAATGAAAACCTTCGAAGAGATCGTAGAAATTCGAAAACAGGCGAAAGACGGTGTTCCCCGTTGTTCCTGCGGTGGTGTCTTCAAGCCTGACATCACTTTCTTCGGCGAGATGCTGCCAGAAGCGGCTTTTTACGGGGCAATGCGTTTGGCGCAATCCGTTGATCTCATGCTCGTGCTCGGTTCTTCCCTCACCGTGTCGCCGGCGAACTCGATTCCGCCGCTGACCGTGCAACGCGGCGGGAAACTTGTCATTGTGAACGCCCAACCGACGGATTACGATTCGATGGCAGAAGAGACCTTTACGGACTTGCAAGAATTCGCCGACGCCATCCTAGCCTATAATTTCACTGCGTAAAGTAGTGACGAATGACGAGAGATGGAATTAAGTGGGCTTCGCCCTAAGTGAGCCTCTGGCTCGAAGTGGGGCTTCGCCCCTTAGTCCCTAAGGGACACTTAGCCGCATAGCGGCACTTAGCCCGCAGGGGCACTTAACCAGCGCGAGGCGCGGACTGGGTGCTTGCCTATAACTTCGCAGGGCGGCGGAGCCGCCCGGCTGAGAAGCGGGGAAGCTGAGAGGCTGAGAAGTAAGCAACCAGAGGTTGCAGTGACGGATGGGAGGGACGCGCTCCGTCGCGTCCGGTTGTGTAACGACAACGCCCGCGAAATCGACAAGTTATTCCCCATGAACGTTCC
>JAFYDR010000240.1 GCA_017544725.1 Kiritimatiellia bacterium | reverse complement strand
TCTAAAGACAAGTTGTTTTTTTAAGTTGTTCCTGTTGTTTTCTTTTTCAAGCGCTAGCTGAACTTGCGTCGAAAAACGTAGATGTACCCGCTTCGGCGGGGTGGGATTTCTTCCTTGCGACACCAATGGGGATTTGATATGCTCATTTCACGTATGAAACCGATATCCAAAAACAACTGTGACTTCCCTTCCTTGCGGAAATCGGGATGTCTGTACGTCGATAAGACGGCTTGGTTCTACCGTATGGCAACCGACCCGCAGGCAT
Organism: Kiritimatiellia bacterium; assembly: GCA_017544725.1. Lineage (GTDB taxonomy): Bacteria > Verrucomicrobiota > Kiritimatiellia > RFP12 > UBA1067 > RGIG8368. Next base: position 23,345 of record JAFYDR010000240.1, on the reverse strand, counting down.
CCTTTTTCTTTCTCGCGCGGCCGCGCCGTTTCGGAAAGTCGTTGATGATCTCAACCCTGGAGGCGATGTTTCAGGGACGTCGGGAATTCTTCGAGGGACTCGCCATCATGGATACGGACTGGGACTGGAAGAAAAAGTACCCGGTCATCCATCTCAACATGGGAATGTGTGCGGCGTCGGACTTCGACACGTTCGCGCAGAACCTCCCCGACTGCATGGAAGCTGCTCTTGTCGGCGCAGGGGTCAAGTACGACAAAAAGAAAACGCCTTCCGCCAATTTCGGCAAAGCCATTGACGCGCTTGCGGCAAAAGGCAAGCCGCCCGTTATCCTCATCGACGAATACGACGATCCCGTTGCAAAGGCGCTGAAGAACCCGGACGTGGCCGAGAGGGTGCGCGACGCGCTCTCGCCCATCTACGGACAGATGAAAGACCGTTCGGGGAAGATCCGTTTCCTGATGATCACGGGCGTCTCGAAGTTCACCAAGCTCTCGGTGTTCTCCGCGCTGTCCTCGCTCGTTGACATCTCATTCGACGACGACTACGCCTCGATGCTCGGCTATACGGAGGATGAACTGGACCGCTACTTCTCTGAACACATGGAGGCGCACCGTATGGTGATGGGGATGACGGCGGAGGCGTACCGCGCGGAGATCAGGCGTCTCTACAACGGCTACCGCTTCTGGCTTGATGATGGTGAGAAGGTTTACAATCCCGTGTCCATCAACCTCACGATGGCGAACCGGAGGAAGCGGTTCGAACTTTATTGGGCTGAGACGGGCAAGGCATCGTTCCTGATGAACATGCTCAAGCGGGGCGACATGCTGGCGGTCGATCCCGAAAAGTTGAGGAACATGACACGGACGAACCTGGACGTCTCGGATTTGAGGCGGTTTCCTGTTGCGGGGATGCTCTATCAGACCGGCTATCTCACGATACTGGACTACAACGGAACGACGGACCGTTTCACGCTGGGCATTCCGGACGACGAGGTGCGCCAGGATTTCTCCTGCCTGATGAGCGGTCTTGTTGCGGACAGGGATACCGCCTGGGCCTTTGAAATCGGTGGACATCTGCAATCCGCCGAGTGGCCGGAGTTTTTCGAGGGGCTTGCCGCGCTCTACGCGGGGGCGGTTTACGGATCGACGGAGGGGAAGCCGCACGAGCTTTCCTACGCCCGCTGCCTGAAGTTCCTCCTGCAGGGACAGGGGTTCCGCGTGGAGCAAGAGGTGCCGCACGCGGGCGGGCGCACGGACATCGTGGCGGACCATCCCTGCGGCACGTACATCTTCGAGCTGAAGGTCAACAAGCCGCCGAAGGTCGCCATGTCGCAGATCCAGCGAAAAAAGTACGCCGCACCGTACCGTACGGCGGGCAAGCCTGTTTGGACTGTTGGACTTTCCTTTGACGGCAAAACGCGCCAGTTCAAGGGCGGCATCGCAGAGAAACTGAAGACGTGAACAAGAAATCTGGACTTCTTGTCATGGACGACGGCTTCGATTCAAGGAACAAAGCAATGCACAACTCTCGCCTTGCGTTTATCAGATCGATTACTGGCACAACAGCTATCTTGGCGTTTTGTGCGGTATTTTCCTCTTTTCACGTGATGGCAGTCAACAACACTGTGCTTGAGCCTGTCGTAATGCAGGACGTATCGGTAGAGGGATTCTGGCATGACCAATACCGTCGTCTGATTTGCCGCTGGATTCCTCACTGTATCAAGCAAATGGAGGCCGGCGGCAGAGGAGAGGAACTTCTCAACCTTGTCGCTACCGGTGAAGTCCTTAACGGAAAAACACCTTCTGTGAAGTTCAAAGGATGTCCTTGGAGCGATGCATACGTCTATAACACGATGGAAGCGATCTCGCTTGCGTTGGAAATCGATTCCGGCAATGACTTCGTAATAGTCCAAGGCCAGAGATACCTTCGCGAAAAGATGGAGGAGTGGATACCGATCATTCTCTCCGCGCAGGAACCGTCAGGCTACATCCACTCCTTCCATGACCTCCGCAAGGCAGAACATTTCTCCCATGCCGAGAACCACGAGTTCTACGTGATGGGGTACTTCATCGAAATGGGTGTGGCACACTTCCGAATGACAAAAGGAAAGGATCGTCGTCTCTACGACGCCGCGATTCGATGTGCCGACCACCTTGATTCCGTATTCGGTCCCGCACCAAAGCGCACATGGCTCAATGGACATCCCGGACTTGAATACGCCCTCTGTCGTCTGGCAGACGCCGTGAATGCATCGGAAGGAAAAGGAAGTGGTGACAAGTACGCGCACCTTGCGCAGCACTTCATCCGCAACCAACATAGGGCAGCAGGGAACAATTCAGGCTGGAACTCATCCTACCATCAGGCGGAACGTCCGGCGACAGAGATGAAAGATGCGACCGGTCACGCGGTACGGGCGACGTATTTCTATACTGCGATGTCCGCGCTCGCATCGCGACTTGACGACAAGGAACTCGGCAGTGCCGCAGACCGCCTCTTTGACAGCGCAATCAACCGCAAGGAATACCTCACAGGAGGTGTCGGTGCATCATGGCGAGGCGAAGCATTCGCGGGCGACTACGAACTCGCCAACAACGGTTACTGCGAATCCTGCGCGTCGTGCGGGATGAGCTTTTGGACGATCGAACAACACAAACGACACGGTGTCTCATGGCCGGTCGATGTCCAGGAACGCCTCATGTACAACAATCTTCTCGGTTCCCTCTCGGAGGATGGACGCAACTTCTTCTATCAAAATCCTCTCGACAGTACGAAAGTCCGTTACCCTTGGCATGCTTGCCCGTGTTGCGTGGGCAATATCCCGCGTACACTCCTCGCGCTGAAGGATCTCGCATACACAAAGAGTGCGGACGGAAAAACGCTCTACGCCGATCACTTTCTCTCCATCGACGGCACCGTTGGAAGAGTTGCCGACGCCATACTCTCGATTCACCAACGCACGGACTACCCGTGGGCAGGAAAGGTCTCTTTCACGCTTTCACCAGAAAAGCCCATTCCGTTCACCTTTGCTCTACGCGTACCAAACAGAATCGATAGTAAACTCTACACAGCAGAACCGAACGTCAGAGGACAGTACACCGTCAAGATTAATGGCGAAGGAATCGCCGCCAGTTTCAGCGACGGCTATGCACGGATCACCCGGACCTGGAAAGCTGGAGACGTTGTTGACTTCGATTTCCCGATGCCCGTGCAGAAGATTCGTTGTGATGAGCGTGTGACTGCGAATAAAGGTCGCATCGCTTTCCAGCGCGGGCCAATCGTCTATAGCTTCGAGCAGATCGACAACCCCACTCCGCTTACCCAACTCATTCTCGATTCGCATGTTTCATTCCAGCCGTTCTGGAAGGCGGATCTGTGCGACGGACTCTTTGCCATCCGGGCGAGTAACGGTGCTGTGGCCGTGCCGAACTTCGCGCGTCTCAATCGTGACGAGGGAAAAGCGACGGTATGGATGGTGGAGGATGCAGCGAAGGCCGGGCTGCACAAGGGTGTCTTCGCTAAAACATCCGTCTCATACAATCGTAAAGAAATGTCCCTCCTCGCTATCAACGACATAGAGGTGACGAACGGAAACTTCGACTTCTGGCCGCACCTTGCCACAAAAGAGTGGATCCGATACGATTTCAAAGAAGACACGGATGTGGCGAAATGCGCAATTGTCTGGTTCGACGACAAGGCGCAGAAGGGTAACTGCCGTTATCCCGCAGCTTGGATACTGCACGCATTACAGCGCGACGGTTCTTGGAAGCCTTTGACGGAATCACGCATACCGGTAACGAATGGATGGGACGAGGTTTCATTTGTTCCCGTAAGGACACGCGCCTTGCGGCTTGATGTGCAACTTCCGCCCGACTTCTCAGCAGGTGTCAGGGAGTGGAAGGTTGAATAGTCCCCTATTGTCCGGTCTGCCAATCGGTCGTGAAGGTTTCACGATGCGAGGGATGGTATTGTTGGTTACAGTATCAGAACGCGGAAAGAACACCGCGTAAAAGAACACAGGAGGAATGATGAAAGTCATGCAAGAGAATCCGCATGTGCGGTTTTGTGAGCGGAAATTCGTATCGGCGAAACCAAGATACGGAGTTCAACTCTATAACAAATTGAGAGTGATTGTCAGTGCAGTGGTACTTGCCGCATTCGCAACGGGATTTGCTGCAGAGCCGAAGCCCAGTTCGCGTCCTCCCCGAATTGCACGGATGCGCTTTGATCATGCGACAAATCTCTACCGTGCAGGCGAAACGGCGAAGGTCGAATTTTCAGCAAGTGAACGGATCGACGGTCCCGCGCTTCGTGAAGGGATTCTGAACGTGTGGGCTGACGACGGTTGGACGAATGTGATCATGCGACGCACCATCGACCTTTCAAAGGCGGCAACCACGACTGTCGAACTGACTCGCGCAACGCCAGGGTCGATACGGGTCTATGTCGAGGGAAACGGCATACGTTCCAGCATGGACCGTCTGTTATTCGACCCAGTGAAAATCAGACCTCTCACGCCCTGTCCCGACGACTTCGAGACATACTGGCGTGGAGAGCGCGAGAGACTGGATCGAGAAGTACCCATCGCCGTCGAAAAGATTCCTGCGCCGGAAATCGCGACCGCAAACCACGATATGTTCCGTGTCAGTTTTGCGACATTCGGAGGCAAGAGAATCTACGGAATCCTCGCGATACCGAAAGGCAAGGGGCGTTTCCCTGCCATCATCAACGTGCCGGGTGCTGGTTCCGGCGAGAGATCTCTTTCCGGAAGGATTATCCGAAAAGGTTGGATCACGCTCATGATGAACATTCACTGCATCCCATTGACGGGAACAAAGGAGGAATACAAAGCACGCTATGACGCTTGGTTCGACGCCTATGCGAAGAAAGTCGGCGAACCGCGTTACCAGTATGTCGGGTACGCAGAGAGTCGCGAGGCTCCACTCTACCATCGAACGATCCTCGGAATGACGCGTGCGATAGACTGGCTGGCAAAAGAACCGTGTGCGGATCCCTCTCGCTTTGTCTATTACGGAGCCAGTCAGGGGGGCGGTTACGGACTCTATCTGACAGCGATGTGGGGACGTTTCGCAAAATCTCTCATCCTATGCCCGAACAAGTGCGATATGCTCGCCTATCGCGAAGGTCGGCAACCGGGGAGTTCGCACATCTGGAACCAGAAGCCAGAGAATCGTGCGAAAGCAGAGCGGACTGCCCCTTACCATGACAATTGCAATTTCGCAAGACTCATCACGACTCCAGTTCGAGCAATGGTTGGAACAGCGGATGACAACTGCCAGACCGTGGGCATTATCGCCGCATTCAACATGATTCCCTCGAAAGACAAAGCGATTGCGATTCTTCCCCACACCGGTCATGGCTGGCACACGGCAGGGTTTGACAAATGGCTGTTCGACCTTTAGCCGAGTATGGTGGTTGGGTGGTTCGGTGGTTAGGTGGTTTGGTGGTTAGGCAGTTAGGGGTTGGCGGGACTAGCAGGACTGGCGAAATCTTTCGTCGCTCGTCACTGTGCGAAGCACCTCCGCTTCTCAGCCTCTCAGCTTCCCCGCTTCTCAGCTGGCGGCTTCGCCGCCCACGGGAGGGGCAACGTCCCCGTTGCCCGTGACGGAACGGACTGGCATGGCTGGCGAGACTAGCGGCTAGAGCCCTGTCCCCCTTGTCACCTTTGTCACCATCGTCCCCACTTTCTCAGCTTCCCCGCTGACGGCTTTGCCGATTCTCTGCAAGAGGATTCATCGTGACCGTCGGCACAAACTCGCCCAAGCTGGACTTGACGCAAAATTTTTGTTACCATTACCTCCGTTAGAAGCTGATCGGAGCCAAGCAAGGGAAAGGCTATCATCGTATGAGAATTGAACTGTATGTAGCCGCGAGTGTCGCGGTTTCGACCCTGTTTACCGCAGTGGCGGCAAATCCCTCCATGCCGCTTACGTTACGACGTGCGGCGGCAGGTACACCTGAGGTTGTGCGTATTGATCTAGGCACACCCAGCACAGGTGGTTACGCCGTATTCGACGTAAAGGCGTTCGAGGGTAATCCCGTTCTGCGTATCGCGTATGCGAATCACCCGGATGGTCTTAGCGAAAAAGGGTGTTTCTCGCGTGAAACGAGTGCGCGTTACCTAGGACCGCATTTCGACATCCCCGCATTGCCCGGCAACATCAACCGCCATGAAATCTACCAAATCTGCCGCACTGGACGCTACGTAGCACCACTTATCCAAGGACAGGAACGGTACGTGCGGTTGCAACTCGACACTCCGGGCAGCGTGACACTTTCGTCATTCACAGTGGAGAACGCCCAGGTGTTCCGTGACGGCGAATTCGAGGGTTCGTTCAGTTGTTCGGATGACCGTCTTGACCGTCTGTGGAAGATCAGTGCCTGGACATGTCAGATTGCTGCCTTTCCTAACCATGACGCCTGGAAGTGCGCGGGAGGCAGGCTTCTACCTCGTAAACTAGAGGCCGCGTCTGGCGAGGGATGGCATCGTGTCCCGTCCTTCTGCGACGGGACTTTGCAAATCGAGTACGAGTTTGATGCCAATCCGCACTTCCCGCAAGGACACTTCGTTGTCCTCGTTGGCGACAAACGTACCGAAGTGGTGCAGACGACAACGAACGAGATGAAGCTTGCGTCGGTGCAGATTCGCAAAGGTGAACGTTTCGGTCTCGCCGTGGAGAAGGAGTCGTGGCCAGTCATTTCCAAGATCCAGATCGTCGATAGCAACAGCACAGTACGCTGGCAGAGCCGCTTCGATGCGGCGGACGGTCTCGATGAGTGGGATTTTCCCCGTACCGTTCCGTATGTTGCAGACGGTGCGAAGCGCGACAGGCTCATCTGGAGCGGTGACCTCTGGTGGGCGGAGCGCAATCTCTTCTACTCTTTCAATCCCTGCGACGAACCGTATATGCGCGGCTCGGTGAAGTTGCTCGGCTTCAACCAGACCCCCGCTGGATACATTCACGCCTGCCCATACGCCGAACGCGCTACACCACCGAAGGATGGCGAATATGGACCATTCCCATCCGACGAATTTGCCGCCTGGTTTATTCCCGTTCTGTATGACTACTACCTCTATTCCGGCGATGCCGCCACAGCACGTGCGCTTTACCCGAATGTGGTGAAACTCATGGATTATCTTGCTGCACACACGGAGAAAGACGGCACGTTCGTTCAGCGTGCTGAGACCTCCAAGCACGCCTGCAACCTCAATCTCGGTGATACATCGCACCGTGCCTACATGGATATCTTGCTCTGGATGTGCTGTGAAAACGCGGTTATGATGGCGAAAGATTTCGGCGACGATGCCGGACAGAAAAACTTCAAAAAGTGGGCAGAAAAACTGACGACGGCGATTCGTTCGCGCTTCTGGAATGAGTCGGAGGGATTCTTCATGCTCTCCGACAAGAATCACGGCTTCGGTTTCGAGGCGAACGCCCTTGCGCTCGCCGCCCGATTCGTGACACGCGATGAAGCACTTCGGATTGCGCCGAGCTTGACACACACGGGACACGGCAAGTTCCAAGCACTCGCCGCTCGCGGTCTGATGGAATACGGTTTCATGGATCATGGGATCAAGGCGATTGCCGCGCACAACTGGTTCAAGCTCCTCGATCCGAAATGGCAAGGGGCAATCACCACGACAGAGTGCATGGGGATGCACCGTGCAGGTTGGGGAGACGAGTCGCACCCCGACACGGCGATTGCGGGTGTACTCTCCGCCGGAGTCCTAGGCGTGGTTCCGACCGCACCGGGGTATGTGAAATTCGAGTTCCGCCCGCAACCCTGCTCCTCTGTGACTCGGGCGAGTGGCAAAGTACCTACACCGCATGGCTCGATTCACGCATCGTGGCGACTTGATGGTAGTGCATTACGCGCCGACCTAGAGGTGCCGACTAGGACAACGGCAGCCGTTTTGTTGCCAAAGGGGACGACGATCACGTTGAACGGAGCAGAGGCAAAAGGACTTGACGCACTTGCGCCGGGTAAATATGAGATCGTCGTGTTGGGCATCCCGGCATCTGCACTGGCCGATCCGGTAGCCGCAGCCGAGGGAATGGGTGATGGCACAGTGTATCGTTATACAGCCTCTTCGTCGCACGAGGATGGCGGATGGGGGCTTCAAACCGTTTCCATGCCGAAAACCAGACACAGCGCGAAAGGATGGAGTAGTAAACCGCACCAGAATGCCAAAGCCGAGGAGTGGCTTGAAATCGACCTCGGCAGCGTAAAGAGCGTCGAGAAACTAACGTTGTGGCCAAGAAACGACACCCAAACCGTGAACGGTGAAACAGCTGGATTTCCGAAGACGTTTGTCGTCGAAGGCATGGACGATTCTGGCACTTGGCGTTCGCTCGCATCGTTCAACGGAGTCAAGCCGCCCGCCAATGGAAAACCATTCATCGTTGACTTCTACACCGTCATCGGATACCCGAAGGTGAAGCGTCTGCGTATCCGTGCGACGGAACTTGGCGAGCCACCTTCTGATGAAACCACGCTTCACCGTTTCCAGCTTCGTCGTGTCTCCGTCACAGCACGTTGAACATGCGAACCGATGAAAGGCAGTAGGCAGTAGAAAGCAGACAATAGAAAGGTACATTATGAAATCAACGCTGATTACGCTGGCAGCAATTGGATCGCTCGCATTTCTTTCTTCCGGTACGGCAAACGCCGCAGAACTGGGATATGATACGCTCATTGCGCATCGTGGAGAATCGGTGGACGCCCCGGAGAACACGCTTCCCGCCTACAAGACGGCGGTCGAACGCGGATTCGGCTTCGAGTGCGACATCTACCTCTCGGCGGACAAGCGCGTCTTCACTTTCCATGACGGCAACTTGTCGCGTACGACGGGAGGCGCGAACACGAACCAGTGTAACGATGTGACATGGGATGAGGTATCGAAAGTGGATGTCGGCAGCTGGGGCAAATGGAAAGGCTCAAAGTTCGCTGGCACGCGTCCTGCCCTGCTCGAAGAGGTGTTGGAACTTGCCCGTGATGGACGATGGATTTATGTCGAGGTCAAATCGAGAACACCCGACATCGTGCCGTACATCAAGGCGATCTTCGCGAAACAGTCGAAGGCTACGCCACGCAACACGCTGTTCCTCGCAGGTGCCACAGCATGCGGCAAGGCACTGAAGGAACAGATGCCTGAGTACAAGGTTCTGGCGTGCGTGAATTGCCGTCACGGGTGGAAAAAAGGCGCAAAGCCGGTGACGGTCGAGGAGATAATTACTCGCGCGAAAGAAATGAATGCGGACGGAGTTGATATCCGATTCGACAGAGAAGTGACGACATCGGAGTTCATCAAAACAATCAAGGATGCCGGGTTTGAACTCCACGTCTGGACGGTTGACAACCTTTCCGATGCCGTCGAGGCATTTCGTCGCGGAGCGCAGACCGTGACCAGCAACTGTCCGAAAAAACTGCAGAACGAATACAAGGGCGTTGTGAAATGAATGTCACAAGGCGAACTTTTCTGAAAGATGCCTTTGTCGCGTTAGGATTCCTACCGTTGCCGGGCGGTGTGCTTTTCGCGGCACCGCCCGACTGGAAGCCGAACAAACAGCCGAACCTTGTCTTCGGTGTCGTCAGCGACACGCACCTTCGGACAGCGAACAAAGGTAACGGACACGGTGCGAACTGGCCAGACAAGCACTTCGTTGCCGCACTACAATACTTCAAGTCACGGAATGTCGATGCGGTCGTCCACTGCGGGGACATGGCGCATCGCGGGCAGACGCGAGAAATGGAGTTCCACGCCATGGCGTGGCACAAGGTGTTCGCAGACGGACGCGCACCGGTAAAACTCTTCGTCACGGGCAACCACGACGTGGAGGGTGCCAGATATGGCGATTTCGTCAAAACTCGTTACCCAGATCCAGCAGTACGGGCGAAACACGTCCTCTCCACGGACATAGCGGGGAACTGGGAGCGTATCTGGGGCGAGAAGTACGAACCCGTGTTGCACAAGGTTGTTAAAGGGTATCATTTCTTTGGACGCAACTGGGACACGCCGGAGGCGGCAGCGATTGCGAAACTGAAGGAGTTTGCTGGCGAGGCAGATGTCCCTTCGACCGCAACGGACGAGCAGAAAATAGCCCCGCTCCAACCGTTCTTCTATTTCCAACACACGCGCCCCTCCGGCAACATACGAGGTGGACTTCTGCTACGTAAGGGAGGCGTAGCGTTCTTTGGACACAACCACTGGAGTATCTCGAACTGGAACATGGCATACCTCTACCATGGCAAGCTTCCCGTGATCGAGTGCGCCTCATGCGAACCGAGAGGATGCAGTGCCCTCGTGGGAGACGCCTGGATCACAAAGGTTCCGATCGGAGGACGCGAGGCGGCAGGTAAAGGACGGCAGGGTTATCTCGTGCGTCTCTATGACGACATGATGGTCATTGAACGCCATGAGTTCACGAATGGCGAGTCCAGCCTCGGCGCGGATTGGGTGATGCCGCTGGGCAAGTATGAACCGCACCCGTTCGCAAAAGACGAATTGAAGAAAGCCATCGGCGAACCGCAGTTTCGCGAGGATGCCAAACTGTCGGTGGAATTGGTTCATGCAGAGGCGCAACAGAACAAGGAAAAGGATCAGAATACCCCCAAAGGAGTCACCACGTCAACGAACCTCCGCGTAAGAATCCCGCTTGCCGACGGAAACGCGAAAAGTCGCGTATATGCGTATGAGGTCATTGTTGCGGGCGAGGGTAAACAGGCATCCCCTACCCCCGAAGATTCGGCAAAAACGAACGCACGACCAATCAAGTTGCGCAAAGCCGTCTATGCAACCGGATGCAATATGGGGATCGGTCATGAACCCAAAGGCGGCATCACGGAATTGACCATCCCGAAATCCGAATTGCCACCAAGCGAGACGCTCACCATCGCCGTCCGTCCGCTCACCTCCCTCGGTACGTTCGGCAAACCAATCGCGACGGAGTTCACAGTAGGTACGACGTAGCGTCGATGAAAAGAGAAAAGAAGGCAGTAGAGAGTAGCGAACGGCGAAGCCGCAATGAAGAATGAAGAAATAAAAATGAAGAAATGACAGGCGGCGAAACCGCCCAACTGAGAAGACGATGGGGACGATGGAGACAATGGGGACGATGGAGACAATGGGGACGATGGGGTAGCCGGCAGTCGCGCCAGTCCCGCCAATCCAATGCGGCGTGTCGCGTGTCATCGGTAGCTATCGATTGCTGTCGAAAGCAATCGAATGGGGGAAGGAGCCATCCGTCGCGACCGCTTGAGGTTGTTCCTGTTGTTTCCACCCCCTCGTACGCATAAGATGGATGAATTACGCAGATACGCCCAAATTCGCCCAAATTCGACACCCCAAAAATTCGGTATTGCGTTGTCTGAGTTCTTATGCTATGCTAATTTCCGTCTGTGGAACTGACGAAAAGAAGACGGGGGTCTTCCGGTGGAGTTTACCACATGAACCGCAGACCTTAGCAAAGTCGTTCGTCTGGGCATTATTCGAAATAAGGAGATGTTTCAGATGAATAATGCTGTTGGTGTCAAGCGGTTCGTCCGCGCTGTCCTTCCCGCATTCCTATTGGCGGTATCCGTCGGCCAAATCTATGCGTTCACGATCTTCTCGGATCCAATCGCGCAATTCCTCACAGGCGGGGACACTGAAGCCGCAATCCGAATCCGTCCTCAAGTCCAGTTCGCCTTCTCGCTCGGCATCTTTTTCCTCGGCATGGGTGCCGCCTTTTTCGGAAAGATCGTCGAGAAGAACATCCGCCTGTCAACCCTGATCGGCACGATCCTCTTCCTTTCTGGGCTTGTCGTCACTGCGTTCGGCGTACGGATGAAATCTCTGTTGACGATTTACTTGGGATATGGATTCCTGCTTGGCACGGGGACTGGCGTCATCTATATCTCGCCCGTCAAGACCATGATGCTATGGTTCCCGAACGCAAAAGCAATCGCAGCAGCAGTTCCCATTATTTCCTTCGGTCTCGGTTCCTCGCTCTGTACACTCTTGTACAAGGGATTCGGCTGGACAACGCGTCTATTCACGCTCCAGTTCAACGGCTTCGAGATTTTCGGTATCACCACGGTATTCTTCGTCTTCGCCATTTTCTACGCCGTACCGATGTTGATCTCGTCAATGATCCTGAAGAAACCAGAACAACAACAGATGACCTTCGCGCATGACATTCCCGCGCTGGAGTTCTCCTATCTCCGTCTCGCCAAAAACGGATATTTCCTCCAAACCTGGCTCTTCATGTTCCTCAACATCTCCTGCGGTCTTTGTCTGATTCCGCTGGCGAAACAGCTGATGGCTACCGTACCATCCTACACGGAGGGATTCATCACGTTTATCATCACGCTGATGGGTCTGATGAATGGCGCAGGACGTTTCTTATTCGCTTGGTGGTCAGACCGACTGGCGCGGCGCGTAAATATCCTCCTGATCATTCTTGCGATTTCCGCAGGTGTCATGATGGTCTCCATCCTCCCGATCCTGCTCGCCGTCGGACTGGTCATCATCCCCGCCTGTTACGGTGCGGGGTTCTCGGTGATTCCCGCCGTGCTTGCCGACCACTACGGCATGACCAACATTTCCAAAATCCACGGTGCCGTCCTGTCCGCCTGGGGCTTTGCGGGGTTGGTCGGCAACCAGGTCGCCCTCCCCGTCTTCAAGAAATGGGGCTTAACCGGCGTTGTCCTGTTGCTCGTGGTCTTTTACTTGTTGAACTACGTGAACGTGCTGTTCTTGCGGAGGCGTCAGCGGAGTGCGGTGTGACGGGACACTTTGCTCTGTTCGGATCACAAGAAATCAGCTAAACTAAAAGGCATTCGCCCCGTGGAACGGGGTACACAAAGGAGAAAAGAGATGGCATCAAAACGTCCAGATGATATGCAACGCATCACGACACCCGAACTCGCTCGGGCGTTTATCAACGTGCAGTTGGAGGAACTGAGAAAGCAGATCGGCGACAAGAAGGTCCTGCTCGCGCTATCCGGCGGTGTGGACTCCTCCGTCGTGGCCGCTCTGCTGATTCAGGCGGTCGGCAAGCAACTCGTTTGCGTCCATGTGAACCATGGTCTCCTGCGCAAAGGCGAACCCGAACAGGTCGTCAAGGTTTTCCGCGATGAACTCGGCGCGGAGCTGGTCTATGTGGATGCTGTGGACCGTTTTCTGGACAAGCTGGCTGGCGTCTCTGATCCAGAACAGAAGCGCAAGATTATCGGTGGCGAATTCATCCGCGTCTTCGAGGAAGAAGCGCGCAAGCTGGACGGTATCGCGTTTCTCGCGCAAGGCACAATCTATCCCGATATCTTGGAAAGCGGACCTGTCAAATCGCACCACAACGTCGGCGGGTTGCCGCCGGATATGCAGTTCGAGTTGGTCGAACCGATTAAACTGCTCTTCAAGGACGAAGTGCGCGTCGTCGGCAAGGAACTGGGACTCCCCGACGAAATGGTCTTCCGTCAGCCGTTCCCCGGTCCCGGACTCGGCGTCCGTTGTCCCGGTGCCATCACTCGCGATCGTCTTGAGGCGGTACGTGAATCCGATGCAATCCTCCGCGAGGAATTCGCGAAGAACGGTCTGGAAGGAAAAGTCTGGCAGTACTTCACGGTCGTACCCGATTTTCAATCGACGGGTGTGCGCAACAGCCTGCGTTCCTTCCAGTGGCCAGTGATCATCCGTGCCGTCAATACCCGCGACGCGATGACCGCAACGATTGAGGAAATCCCCTACTCGTTGCTGCACCACATCACGCAACGGATCGTCAACGAAGTTCCCGGCGTCAACCGCGTCCTCTATGATCTGACACCGAAACCGACCGGTACCATCGAATACGAGTAGGTGTTGAGTTCTGATCTTATCCATTAGGTGCTAGCGGAGGGCAATAGCAAGAGGGTCGCGTTTGTCGCAACCGAAAGCTGTTAGCCTTTAACCGCTAGCTTCTAGGTTTTTAGGCATCCAGGTGCCGTTGCACGAGAAAATCGGGACAAGCGGCGAACGGGCAAGTTACCCCGAGCACCATCAACAATCGGCAATCCCGCCCGCTTGCCTACCCACTCGGAGCGCATTTGCGCTCAGCGCGGGGGCGGGAGTGGTTTGCGACTGATACCAAGTCGCAGGATCGGCAAGATTTCCTGTCGCAAGGTTGTGTCAAGATCGAAGAGCGCGAATCCGGCGCATCCGGCGGCACGCGCCAGCTTGATCTGGTCAATCACCTGCATCGCGTCGAGGCGACTCTCCGCAGCGGTCACGCCAATACCGGGAATCATCGCATTCGCCATCTTCTTTGTCTTGGTTTGATCCTTCACCCATTCCTGGAATCGATCCATGTTCTCGGTGTAATTCATCGGCATGACAAAATCAACCAATCCCAAATCGATCCACGACTGCCAATCCTGACCGACGGCCTCGTAACAGGAGGGATACTTGCCATAGACCGCCGCGCTCAACACCTTTCCTTTTGCCTCGCGTTGCATCATGACACGTACACTCCGTACGAAATCCGTCACCTGTTCCGCCCGCCACTGGAAAAAACTCTGGCGAATCTTTCCAGCCTGTTTCACCGTGTCGGGCCACTTCAAAAAAGACTTCCCCATCTCCTGTTCGAACCGCAACTTCGTATTCCTGTTTAAACTGGAAGGGAAATCAGGATAGCGGACAAAGTCCAGATGGATTCCGGCAACCGCATACGAGCGGGCCATTTCACGAACCGCCCGAAGCAAATAGGCGCGAACCTCAGGAGATCCCGGATCGAGCCAGGGACGTCCACCGGAATTTCCCAGCAACCAATTTTCGCGCGAACTGAAAATGCGGATACGGTCCTGCGTCGCCCCTTCCGTCGAGAAACAAAGAATCCATGCGTGGACGCTGATGTGATAGGGCTTTGCAGCCTTAATACACGCGGTCAGCTGATCTCCCTGTTCCTCATAGACACGCGAACGAGGCAGGACGGAACTGGGGAAATGGGCGAATCCCGCACCTGCGACATTGACATAGATGTCCGTCATTCCCGCCTCGGCAAGCAACTTCATCGTGCGCGGCCAATCGCCAGGGAAAAGCCCCATGCCAGAGTGATCCCACACGGCGCGAATCTCGCCTTTACGCGGCAACTGAAGCATCCCGTAAACCTCTGCGGCACGATTCTGTAACTCGCTACCAGCCATCCACGCCTCAAATCCGCGACCTTCGCGAAGGGCACGATCGGCTGCCGCGTTACACTTGATCATCGTATCGACACTCCCAGCCACGCGCTTCTGGCATTCGCGAGGCGCGGCTTTGACCGCATTGCAGACCACGCGCTCGGCGGCACGTCCTTGACGAATCACATTATCCGCAGCCGGCACCCAGAGGGACGGATCGAACGATGCCGCCAAAGCCAGCAGTAGGCGTCCTTTTGCCTCAGCGTCACCATCCGCCAGCAACACATGGGTCATCCAGTACCCGTTCTTTGAACGCAGCCAAGCCGGCTGTTCAGTCTTCTTTCCCTGTCGGTCGTGCCACCAAGCCAACACGCTGGAACGTCCGGGTATGGGTTGGACCTGAAAGATGTTGCTGGAAGTTTGCAGAATTGATTCGGGTATTCCCTGTGGACGTTCGGGAACGAAACACATGCGTGACCAACGTCCATCCGTCGTGTCCTTCAGGTAACGAACAACCTGTACATCCATCAACGCTGCAAGCGCGGGCGACGCGGAGTAACAGACGATGAGCTTGCCACCCCGTTGCACGAAGGCTCGGAGTGCAGCAATCTGCGGGGCTTTCGGTTGCGAAAGGTAAACCAAAACCGCGATCGTCTTTCCCGAAAGGGATTGCCCCAGTGCCTTGTCATCGCAGAGGAAGGTCTGCACACCCGCAGAACGGTACCAGCGTTCGACATGCTTCGCCAGCGAAGCTGCAAAACGCTGTTCTGATTCGGCGATGGAATCGGCTCCCTGCACAATGGCGATCGGTGCGGCGGCACCTGTCCGGCATCCCAGCGAAAGCAAAACGACACCGAAAAAAATACGTATGGAACGAAGAGAACAGTTCATATTAGTCAATCTCATTTCCGAGATCGACTTCGTCGAGCTCGATATCACCACTGAAAACAAACTTGACCGGACCTGTCAACGTCATCCCGGTACATTTCTTACGACGCCAATCCCCGTCCACCGTCAAATCATAACCGGAAGAGGTCTTGATCTGCGAAGGCAAGGTGAACCCGAAACGTTCCACGGCAACAACCGCACAGGCGACTGCGCCCGTTCCGCACGCGCCGCTCTCCCCTTCCACGCCTCGCTCGTACGTCCGCATAATCATACGGTTCGGCTGGCGCATCGAGACGAAATCGACGTTCGTGCCGTCGGGCGCAAACGCGGCGTGCAGACGGAGTGCCTTTCCCAAGCCCGTCACATCGACATCCGCTACGCTGGGCACGGGGACGACCAGATGAGGAACACCCGTCACGATATAATCGCATTTCCAAGTTTCCTCCCCGATTTTCAGCTCCATCCCGTAGTTCCGGTTCAACGGTTCCGGCATCCAGATACGCACCGTCCCGTTCTCCAGCAACTGTGCATCGACCACGCCTGCCCGCGTCTCCATGGTGAGCGAGGTACCACATGCCCCGATCGCATTCGCGAACGCCGCCGAGCAACGCGATCCGTTCCCGCACAAGTCGGCTTCCGTCCCGTCTGGATTCAGGAACCGCAAAAAGAAGTCTGCCTTTTCGGATTGCTGGATCAGAATAATCCCCTCCGCGCCGATGCCCGTCCTGCGACCAGCCAAAGCCGCCATCAGGAAATGATCCTGCCAGGGGACTGTCCCGGCACGATCGTCAATCATGATGAAGTCGTTACCCGCCCCATGCATCTTGGTAAAATGTATCTTCACATCCGACCTCCAATCAACCTAGCGACCTCAGTCGCGTCCCATTCCGACCGGGGAGTCGAAGACTTAAATCCCAACCCCGAAGATCCGCATCATCCTAGAACGGAGGTCACCCTCCGTCTCTATCGGGATATCGTCATCCCCTTGCAGATCGATCAAGTCAGAAAGTATGTTGAAGGTCTCCTCCAAGATCACATCGTCCTTTTCCTTGTTCTTCTGATTCGTGCTTTCCTCTTCCTCGTCTTCCAGTTTCTGCAATTCGTCCTCGGACTTCATCAGTTTGCGCCGCGCATTGATTTCCAACGGCACCTCCACCCGCTCGTTGACATCGCGGATGTGCTGCGCATTCCGAGCATGGCGAGCGTAACGCTCGTTCTTCGCCAGACGCGCTGCGGACTTTTCCTTCAGTTGCGGGATGAATTTCGAGACGTCACAGACAGGAATGTAGAGAGCGGGTTCCATTTGCGTCCAAGGCAACGCCCCAGGCAACTTCTCCTCGCCCATCATTTCCAGTCCGTCCAGAGCGGATGGAATCACGATATCCGAATGGACACCCTTGATCTGGGTGGAGGATCCGTTGATCCGGTAGAAACTTTGCGTCGTGACCTTAAGAGAACCGTATTTCGGATTACCCGTCTGCGAAACCGGCATAACCGACTGCACGGATCCCTTGCCGTGCGACTTGGTGTCACCGACAATCACCGCCCGCCCGTAATCCTGAAGAGCTGCCGCCACGATTTCCGAAGCCGACGCGGACGCGCGGTTGATCATCACAATCAACGGCTTCCGGAAGGCCATCGCCCCCAACTCGTTCTGCACCTTGAGCGCAACAGTCCGCCTCGGTTCGCGCACCTGCACAGCCGGACCGCTACGGATGAACAGACCGACGAGATCGATCGCTTCACGAAGCAACCCGCCGCCATTGTTCCGAAGATCGAGGATCAACCCTGAGACGTTCGCGTTGTTGAAATTCGCGATCTGCGCAGCGACGTCCGCCGTCGCGCTACGGAAGCCGGGCTGCCCCTGCTTCTTCTCCATCGTTCCGTAGAAGGTCGGCAACCGGACGTATCCGAGCGCGCGAACAGAACCGTCTTTCAGGGTGACGCGGGAAACACGTCCCGTGGCAGCCTGTTCTTCCAACTTGATTTCCTCGCGGATCAGATCTACCATCTTGGTTGTCGTCCCGCTGGGATCGGAAGCGGGAATGACGCGCAGGACGACTTTCGATCCTACTTTACCGCGAATCTTGCGGACTGCCTTGTTCAACGGCCAGTGGAGGATACTCTCGATCTCGCCATCCCCCTGACCGACACCGATAATCTTGTCCCCTTTCACCAATCTGCACGGACGCTTGTCGCGGTCGGCAGGTCCACCCGGAATGATCTCCGAAATCATCGCCGTGCCGTCCGTCGAACGGAGTTGCGCACCGATTCCGCAAAGCGTAAGGTTCATGTCAATGTCGAAATCCTCCTTGCGCATCGGCGACATGTATTCCGAATGCGGGTCATACGCCATCGTCACGGCACTGAGGTAACGTTGCAGGATCGACTCCTCATCCATGTCCTGAATAACGAGCATGTACTGCTTGTATTTCTCTGCGATATTCTCTTCGGGTGTCAGGACGGGCTTGTTGGTCGGAGAGTTCTTGTCCTTCGCACTTTCCGCCAATGCCTTGTCCGTCTTGTTGCTCGCCGCCTTTTCCGCCTCAAGCTCGCGAGCAAGCTTGGAAACGAGCAGCTCGTTCTTCACGCGCTTACGCCACAACTCGTCCTGCTCCTTCGCATTCGCTGGCCACGGCGCATCCTTCCGACGCCACCGATACGATTCATCCACCGTAAACGACACGGGCTTCTTCAGCTGGTTCGTCACGAACGCATACCGCTCTTGCAAACGGGTACGGAACACGCGATAGACCTCAAACCCGAAGGAGACATCCCCATCCTTGATCGCATCGTCAATCTTGAACTGCATCGCTGCGAACCGATCGAGATCGCTTTGGAGAAAATAACTGTGATCGAAGTCGAACATGGTAATCAGATTCGTCCACGCCTTTTGGGAGATGCTGTCGTCAAGCGGATGCTGCAACAGATGCGCGGCGGGCAACACACGCCCAACCATTTTTGCGATCGTCCCGTAGTAAGGTAACGGTTCGGGATTCTTCGGCGTCGTCGCCGTCTCTGCGGCCAACAGCGCGGTAACCGCCACGGCCAACGTTCCCAATCCGACAATCAACTGATTCCAATGGTTCTTTTTCATTCGCCCGCCTTCTGTTCCATCAACTTGACAACCCGTTCCACCGTTTCATTCGAAAGGTGTCCCTGCCACCCCTGCAACAAGGAAACCAAACGAGAGGCGTTACAAACTAGAACGCCATCCCACTTTTGACTCTCCTGCGCAAATGTCTCACCCGCGAAGCAGAGAATCGGGAATGCCGTAATCCCCTGCCCGTTTGAACGCTCATACCACTCGGAGAAGAGCTGCCCTTGCCGCCGCGCCTGATCCAAAGGCGGACGCGAGGGCTTCTGCCCGTTCACCAAAATCTGCCCGTTCTCCAAGAGGCGCACCTCGCCCTGCCAGAACTTGGTCTCGATCACGAAAATGCCTACCGGCCCGACCACCACATGGTCGGCGCGAACTCCCTGCGGAAGGGAGAAATCGTGGAAGACATGCCAGCCCGACGGCAACCCTGCCAGAAGAAACGCGATCTGCTCTTCACCCCTCGCCCCCTTGAACCAGGCATTGATTCCCTGAAGCCCCCGATACGTAAAGAAGGTCAAAAGCAGAACCGCCCCGATCAACAGCGCGCCCGCGATGGTCAGTGACGGACGATACTGTACGGGACAGGCAAGTCCGGCACAGAATCCACAGATCGGCAGGGCGAGCAAGAGCGGCCACAACGCGCGAACGATCCCGGAGGCACGTGCACTGTCCCCGGGCGTTCCATGTATCACAGCATGTTTTTCCTCACTCATAGATTTGACATTTTCCCTTATTTCTGGGAGTAAATCAATCTCGTTTTTCATCGTTCTCCAATCCCTGGACGAAGCTCCTGCACCTCAGACGAAAGCGGCACAACGTTTTATTCACGTGCAGTCCCCTACCCGTCACAGTCACTCACTACACCCGATTCGCCAGTTCCTCCGCATTTCCAATGTAGCTGGCCGGTGTCAGAGCGAGCAGTCTCTTCTCGTCCTCTTCAGGCAGATCGAGCGAACGGATGAACGTACGCATCGTCTCTTCGGTTACCTTCTTGCCGCGTGTCAACGCCTTTAGTTGCTCGTAGGGATTGGCGCGTCCTAGCTTGCGCATCACCGTTTGAATCGGTTCCGCCAACACCTCCCAGTTGGCATCCAAATCTGCCGCCAACTGCTCGGCGTTCACCGTCAACTTGCCCAATCCCTTGATGGTGGACTGGTAGGCGGTCAGCGAGTAACCGAACCCGATTCCCATATTACGCAGAACGGTCGAATCGGTCAGGTCTCGCTGCATCCGAGAAACCGGCAGCTTCCGCGCGAGGTGTCCCAAAATCGCGTTTGCCAATCCTAGATTGCCCTCGCTGTTTTCGAAGTCGATGGGATTGACCTTGTGCGGCATGGTCGAAGAACCGACCTCGCCCGCCACCGTCCGTTGTCCCAAATACCGCATGGAGATGTACATCCAAATATCCCGATCCAAATCCAGCAGCACGGTGTTCCACCGTTGCAGCGCGTCGAAGAGTTCGGCAATGCCGTCGTGCGACTCGATTTGCGTAGTCAGCGGATTTTGGCGCAACCCGAACTTGCCTTCGATCACGCGACGGGAAAGCGCCTCCCAATCCACATCAGGATAGGCGGAGAGGTGCGCGTTGAAACAACCAACCGCTCCGTTCATCTTGGCGGGCATGACGATGGCATCCAACTCCTGCGACTGGCGGCGCAAGCGCGCCACCACGACCGCCAGTTCCTTGCCCAGTGTCGTGGGGGACGCCGGTTGACCGTGCGTATGCGCCAGCATCGCACAGGACGCGGTTTCGTGCGCAAAAGCGGCGAGCTTCGCGATCAGGTTCTCCTGTACTTCGCGCAACACCCGCAATCCGTCGCGCAACATCAGCGCATGCGCCATGTTGTTGATGTCTTCGGATGTACAGGAAAAATGTACGAACTCGGAAAGGTCTGCCAGCGAAGTCTCCGCCAATCGTTCCTTGATGAAGTATTCGACCGCCTTCACATCGTGGTTGGTACGAGACTCGATCTCCTTGACCCTGCCCGCGTCCTCCGCGCTGAATGTCTCCGCCAAACGATCCAGGACCCCCCGCTCTTCCGCCGTTAACGCACGAGCCTCCGGAATTTCGGGCGTATCGCACAGAGCTTCCAACCAAGCCAGCTCAACCGCCACGCGACGCTGAATCAATCCGTACTCGGAGAAAATCGGGCGCAGTTCCCGAACTTTACCGGCATACCTTCCATCCAAAGGAGAAAGTGCCAAAAGAGAAAAAGAGGTCTCGTCCATATCCACTCCTTGTTCACACGTCCGTCGCCCCGGCAACGAACGTGACGTTGTCAAGAATCCGCAAAACCGCTATGCCTTCAACGCAACTTCCGCCAGTTTGCGTCCCGCCTCGCGACAGGATGCCAGTACTTCGGACGTCGGCTTGAACCGGCAGGTGAGCGTAGGTGCTACGGGAACGGTGTGCATCTGCTCCAAATAGGCGGCTGCTTCCTCCGCACCCTTGGACGCCCAACCGTAAGAACCGAACGCGAAACTCGCCTTGCCGTTCACCGGCTTCAGCCCGCGTAGGTAGGTCAACGCCGCTGCCATGCGCGGCATCAGTCCGATGTTCAACGTAGGGGTACCGACGGCGATTGCCGCACAATCCAGTGCCTCATCGACCACACGCGTGTCGTGGAATGCCGCCAAATCCATCAGCTTCACATCCACGCCCAGCTCTTCCGCTCCGGCGGCAACCGCCTTCGCCATCATCTCTGTGCTGTGCCACATCGTGCAGTAAATCACCAGCACCTTCTTCGTTGGCTTGCAAACCATCCAGTCGAGGTAGGCGTTGAGAATACGCGAGAAATCCTTGCGCCAGATGATACCGTGGCTCGGACACACGATGTTCAGCTTGAGTTTGCCCAGACGGTTCAACGCGGCCTTCACCGGCGCACCGTAAAGCGCGACGATGTTCGCGTAATAGGTCTTCGCCTCTTGCATGACCTCCGCCATGTTCGCGTCCTCGTCGAAGCGTTCCGAACAGGCATAGTGCTGACCGAATGCGTCCATGGAGAAGAGTACCGCATCTTCTTGCACATACGTCACCATCGACTCCGGCCAGTGCACCATCGGCGTGTTGAAGAACTGCAATGTCTTGCCGCCGCCCAACGCCAATGTCTCGCCATCTGCGACAACCTGAATCTTCCACCCGGAGATCTCGAAGTAGAGTCCCAACTCCTCCTTGCACTTCGCGTTGCAGACAAGCGTCGCATTCCGAAAAACCGTCATCGCCATCGGCAACGCGCTGGCGTGGTCCGGCTCCGCGTGGTTGCAAACCACATAGGCGACCTGATCCGCCGGTACCAGTTGCATCACATTGGCAATGTAGTCCGCCGCGAACGGAGCCTTCACCGTATCGATGACGGCAATCTTCTCCCCCTTCACCAAATAGGCGTTGTACGTAGAACCGCGCTTCGTCTGATACCCGTGAAAGTCACGGACGCTCCAGTCCACACAGCCAACCCAAAAAATTCCATCTGTCACTTGTTTCGTCATGGTACACCTCGTTTGAAAATAGGATGGATATTGTACCATATTTCGACGACACTACCAAGAACGAGTTTTGTGCAACGAACAGCTTTTCACGGCCAGTAGGTTAAGTGCCGCTTCGCGGCTAAGTGTCCCTGCGGGACTAAGTGCCCTGCGGGCTAAGTGGGAGGGGTACGGCAGTGACGAGTGAAGAGTGACAGGCGGCGGAGCCGCCAGCTGAAAAGCGGGGAAGCTGAGAAGCAAACCATCGGAGACGGCAATGAAATAATGACGAATGACGAACCGCCAAAGGGGCAATGAAAATGAAGAGAGAAGAAAGAATTACCGCGTAGCGGCGACAGATTACAGACGGGGTGAAGCGAAGCGTAACCCCCGGTAACGCCACCCCATACGAAATAGCCGCGTAGCGGCGACACAACGTTCGGTGACAAGAGCGTTGTGGCGACGGCTTCGCCGTCTTATCGAACGACACGCGACATGGGACACGAGACATGCACCATCTCGTCACTCGTCATTCGTCACTCGTCGCTGGCGGCCTTGCCGCCCTGTGTCGCCGCTACGCGGCTGGATGGGGTGTGATCCATCATACGGGGTTACACCCCCGCCTGTACCTGTGTCGCCCCTACGGGGCTACGGGAAGGGCAACGTCCTCGTTACCTATAACTTCGCTTCGCGAGCAATGACGAGCGACGAATGACGAGTGAAGGGATGGGCGACGTCCTCG
>JAFYDR010000239.1 GCA_017544725.1 Kiritimatiellia bacterium | reverse complement strand
GTGTTTCCGCTCATCAAGGCGAATCTAGTGTGGACGGGATGCAGGGGCTTTTCAGGAGGAATGTGGTTTCGAGCGGACTATGAGGGAAAGACAGACAAGATCGAAGATGGGGGACGGCTTCTCAATGTGCCGTCCATCTGGTTCACAAACCTTGAACACGGACGTCGTCATCAGCCGTTGCAGCTTATGACGATGGCGCAGAATATCAAGCACTCGAAGCACAAAACCGTGCGCGGTGTCGGTTACTTCAAGTACGACAACTACGACGCGATTGAAGTACCGTTCACAGACGCGATTCCGAGCGACTACGACGGCGTGATGGGGGTGCCAATCTCCTTCCTCGACAAATACTGTCCCGAACAATTCGAGATACTAGGCGCTACACAACGTGGATGCCATGATGCCGTCCCCGACACGAGGAAATATGATGATTATTGGGAGGTGAAACAAGATGGGACCCCAACAGGGGCATCTGGAGGCAAGACCAATGAGAATGCGAATCTGGAGATGAACGACGGCAAGAAGAACTACTTCACCAACAAGGAAGGAAGAGTGATTCAATCAGCGTATCAACGTATCTTCATCCGCCGCCGGAAAGGAAAGTGATTATCTTGCGCAAAGTCCGTGAAGTGTGGGATTGGGATTCCCCTGCGGGCTTTGCGTAAAACCGACAATCAAACCACGAAAGGAGCAACACCATGAAAGCAACACTATTGCATGAACCATTCCTGACTGTCGCGGACATCTGCGACGGCTTTGTTTACAACGAGCTGGAGGGCAAGGGGCTTTTCGGCTGGGGTGGGAAGCTCACAATCCAGCCGGAGTACCAGCGCAACTACATCTACGCCGACGGCAAGCGCGACGTGGCCGTGGTCAATTCACTCCTGAAGGGCTATCCGCTGGGACTCCTCTACTTCGTGAAGACCTCCGACGGAAGGTACGAGGTGCTGGACGGACAGCAGCGCATCACGAGTATCGGACGCTTCGTGCGCGGCAAGTTCCCCATTACGGACACGGACGGCAGGCCGAAGTGGTTCGATGGACTCGGCGAGGAACGTCGGCAACGTCTGATGGAGTCGCCACTCACCGTCTATGTCTGCGAGGGTGAGCGCGAGGAAATCCGTGAATGGTTCAAGACGATCAACATCGTTGGTGACCCGCTCAAGCAGCAGGAACTGCTGAACGCCATCTACTCCGGACCGTTCGTGACCGCCGCGAAGGCGGTGTTCTCCAATTCGGGGAACCCGTCCATGCAACGCTGGAAGAACTATGTGAAGGGGAACGAGAAGCGGCAGGAGATTCTAGAGACGGCACTCGCTTGGGTCGCGCGCGGGAAAGAAAACATCGAGAAGTACATGGGCAGACACATCGCCGACACGGACTGTGCGGAACTCCGCGCCTACTTCAACAGCGTAATCGACTGGATCGACGGCGTGTTCAAGGGGGTGAAGGGTGAAATGTGCGGACTGGAGTGGGGCGAGCTGTACGAGCGGTATCACGCGAACGCCTACAACGCCGATGAGGTATGGGCGCGTGTCGAGGCACTTTATGCGGACGACTGCGTGACGGCGAAGAAGGGAATCTTTGAATATATCCTTGGTGGCGAGACGGAAACGAAACTGCTGACCGTGCGCGTCTTCGACAAGCCGACGGCAAAAACGGTATACGCGAAGCAGACGGCGGAGGCGAAAGCAACGGGCATGTCGAACTGTCCGCTCTGCGCGGTCGGTCACGAAGCGAACCGGACACGGATCTGGGAGTTCGATGAGATGGACGCCGACCACGTAACGGCGTGGTCGAAAGGTGGCGCGACGGACGCCTCGAACTGCCAAATGCTCTGCAAGACGCACAACCGCGCCAAGGGGAACAGGTGATTGGCGAATGACGAATGGGAGGGACGCGCTCCGTCGCGTCCGCCGCGTAACGACGATGCCCTCGTCGTCGAAACCGACAGAGGGTACGCTTGCATGGTTACGGAAGACCCTGAAGGGGCATCAACTATACAGACGGGGGTGAGCGAAGCGTGACCCCCGGCGGTACGACCGATATCTGCCAAGCGCTGAAGGGGCGGCAGAACAACCTACCGCCACTCGCCATGCGCGTTGCTTTCCATCGCCCTTTCAGGGCTAACGTGCCTTTACTTGATTCCGGGGGCGTCGCTACGCTTGCCCCCGTTTGTGTACCTTCGCCCCTTCGAGGCTATAACGATTTTGAGGATTCCCTGATTCGGTAGATTTTGATAGAATATACCTTGTGTTTCGATACTTGGAAAGGAACTTTGGAAACGTAACGACGGAAGCACAGACATGAATGTCATCCTCTTCTTCCAGTCCACCTTAAGGAAGAGCTGGCGCGACAAACTCGCCGGCGTCTTCCGTTTCGCAAGCGAGCGCGGCTGGCTCGTTCAGGTCGTGGAGAGAACGACCTCTCCAGAGGAGATCCGCGCCGCCCTGAAAACCTGGAGCCCGATCGGGT
>JAFYDR010000238.1 GCA_017544725.1 Kiritimatiellia bacterium | reverse complement strand
GTTTCGACGACGAGGGCGTCGTTGTTACGCGGTGGACGCGACGGAGCACGTCCCTCCCATTCGTCACTGCAACCTCTGGTTGCTTACTTCTCAGCCTCTCAGCTTCCCCGCTTCTCAGCATTGTCAGGATACCGGGATTTTGCTATTGTTATGCCGTTGCCAAGATTTTGATGGGAAGGAATCTTGGGAAAGGAAAGGTTTGATGATGAAGCTAAAGAGCATTTTGTCGGTTGCGTTCGTTTGTGCTATGGCGTGCCAGTTGGCGTTTGCTGATGCCGCCGCGTATTTTCTGCCTGTCGAGAATTCGGAAGGGCGTTCCTTACGTTACTGGGCCGACCATTCGCTGGATCAAGCAGATACGAAATCTGAGCACGCGGTCATCATTGTCCATGGTGTCAACGGTGGCATGAAGGACGGTGCCGCGACCATCCGTAAGATGCTCGCTTCCCACCGCGACATCTCCAAGGTCTTTTTCGTTGCTCCTAACATCGTCGTCCCTGAACTGCACGATCCGGTTGACAAAACCAAGCTTGTCGTCTCGATGACTGAAGAGGAAAAGACAAAGATCGTCTATTGGAAACGGAACACCTGGCAGGCAGGCGGCGACTCGCCCGTCGCCCCCGGATTCTCCTCGTATGACGCGCTCGACCGCATCTTCGCGAAACTGAATGACAAGGCGCTCTTCCCCGTACTGAAGACCATCCTGATCTGCGGCTATTCCGCAGGCGGTCAGGTCGTCAGCCGCTATGTCGCCTTAACCTCCATCCGTCCGCGTGAAGGGCTTCAGCTCAACTTCGCCGCTGGAGCTCCATCCTCTTGGTTCTACTATTTCAACAAGGATGCCAAGTGGCACTACGGTCTCGCCGAGCGTAACCGCTATGCGGAAAAAGCAACCGAGGCAGACATCATGGACAACCTCGCCTCACGTTTCTGCCTCTGTTTCTGCGGCACCGAGGACAAGCAGCGCAAGTGGCTCGACGAAAAACCGGAAGCAATGGCACAGGGACCCAATCGCTATGAGCGTTTCCTGAAATTCCGCGATTATATCGCCACCTTTCCACGGCTCAAAGGGCACTTCCGATTCTTCGCTGTCGATGGGAAGGGGAAGGAAAAACCTCATGGTGGCATCTACTACGAGAATGAGGCATTCATTAACCTCGTCTTCGGTCAAAAGTAAGGACAGTCTCTCTCAGCACGTTGCGGACGGAGTAGTGGCGAATTGACGGCGGATGGCATATTGCGATGGCGACCGCTCGTCTCTTCACGCAACGGAAAAACCGGCAAGTGTCCCCTTTCGGCGGGAGCACGGTGAATCGAATGAATGGGCAGGGTAACAGGACACAAGGAGTGCGTACGACCAAAAAACCGCTGGAGATCAAGATCCCTTATGTGGATACGAGCGAACGGCGCGTGATCGATCTGACATCGGACGGGATTCCCTGCATTCCCGTACTCGGGCTTTGCAACTACCGTCGGATGAGACCGGAACCAGTGGAGCATATCCATCCCGGATGTCTGGAAATCTCCTTCTGCCAACGCGGTTCGTTGGCGTTTGAGAGCGGCGGGAAGAAGTATCCGTTCTTGCCGGGACATATCTTTGTCTCCCGTCCAGACCAACCCCACCGAATGCTTTCCAATCCCAAGGGGCTGTTGACCTACTGGCTCTTTTTCCGGATTCCCCAGAAGGGTGCCCCGCTGCTGGGGTTGCCACCCGACGAAGCGGAATGGCTACGTCAGCAACTTCTGTGTTTTCCCCGTCGTCTTTTCGAGGGCAACAGCCGAATTCGGCAGGGATTCGTCCGCATCTTCCAGGCATACGACACAGAACCGAAGGGAACGCCTCGCCGCCGTCTTTTCCTGCGGAACATGGTAGTCGATCTGCTGCTGTCGATCCTCAACGCAGCCAACTCGCAACGCGAGGGACTGCCAAACTCTCGTTTGCAGTCGGTGATCGAAGAGATACGCGAACATCCCGAACGGACGTATTCGATTAACTCACTCTCTGCCCGCCTTGCGCTCTCGCCCAGTCTGCTGATCTCCCTTTTCAAACAGGAGACGGGACTGCCTCCGCACGCCTTTCTGCTGGATTGTCGAATCGCCTGTGCGAAGCGATTACTGGCGGAGACGACAGATAGCATCGGCGACATCGCCGACCATCTTCTCTTCGCCTCTTCCCAACACTTCGCCGCGTATTTCAAACACGCGGCCGGTATGACACCCTCCCAATGGAGGCATACCTCTGAAAATGAGAGGCTCGCTTCACGCAACAGCGAGTGACGAGCTTCTAGATGTCAGCTATATCTCTTCTCTGTTGAGCTTCCGCTCAACTCACAGAACGGAGCATATTCACAGTGCAGAGGTTTTGTGGTGAGAAGGGACAAAAGTGATAAGTCATCTCTTTTATCGTTCTCGTCCTTTGTATCCCCTTCTCGCTTCTCAGCTTACCCGCCTATCATTCGTCACTCGTCACTGGCGGCATCGCCGCCCCTACTCCCTGCTACCTTCTTTTCAGATTCTCAGTTTCCCCGCTTCTCAGCTGGCGGCTTTGCCGCCTTCATTCTTCATTGCCGCCTCTGGCGGCTCGCCTCTCAGCTTCCCCGCTTCTCAGCTTCTCAGCCGGCGCGTAGCGCCCCACCCTCAGTCTTTGGGACCATCAAGCAGGAGGTCGTGGGAATGTTCGGTCGCTTCTGTTCCTCCGTCCATACCCGCTGGCGGAGGAACGCCGATATTAGCACAGAACCGCCGCATGAAATGCCGATGGCGAATGGTCTTGAGCGATTGATCGACTGTCGTCACGAAGATGCGTCCTTTTCCATCTGGATCGGGAAACGCGGCAAGGACGACACCTTCTGGCTTTTCGAGTTCTTCGAAACAAGTGATCGCCGCAACCTTGGCGTTTTCGGGACGACGGTTGAAGAGCGACCAGTCTGTATTGGCGGCAACTAGCAGAACGGCCTCGCGCGGAACGTCATAAAGACAACGCTTCGCCTCGCGGCGTTCGACCTCCTTGTCGCCCGCCTCGGCGAAATAGAGTTCATCTACCGTGAATGAGGCAACCGCTGGATCCGTCTCGGACTTCCGGACGAACTGCGTGGCAGGTCGGGTAACGAGCTTCATATCTACTCCAAAGAGCTTGTTCACCTTCGCAAGGCTTTCCGCATCGGAGACGATGACAAGCCTGTTCTCCTCCGTAGCGGCATTCGCGGGTGGTGTCGGTCTGACGGGCTTCTTCGGATAGGTATCCCATCTGCAAGGTTGCGGTCCGCGCGGGTCTTGCGCCGCCTTCTGCGCCTCGAACATTGCGAGCGGCACGTAGAGCGGAAGCGACTTGTCGAAGCCCGGATTGAATGTCGTAACGTAAGGCGGCATCCGTTCGACCTGCATTCCCCACGTCCCGTCCGGAACGTCATCGAAGAAAATCCCGTCTTTTCGTCCGGGCAAACGCGAATGGTCGGCGTATCCCAACGGTAGTGGTTTCAACCCGAACCATGCCGTCTCGCTCGCGGACCAGTATGCAAGGCGTCCCCTTGCCATACAGACATAGTTGGAATAGACATCCGCCGCAAGTGCCTCGTTCCGCCCGGCGTAGTCGCGGTACGCAGCCTCCGCACCAAGACGATAGAGGTCTGCTGGACGCGCGTAGTACGTGCCTCCGTTCTCACCAACCATGAGGGGTTTGTTAATTCCCTTCGCCTCCTTCTCGATGTCGTGCGGATGATGACCGTAATGCTTGCTCCAGACAGGAAGTTTCCCAAACAGATCCTCGTCCCCGTCACACGAAATCCATTCGCGCGTCGAATCCCACTCGCGGCCCTTGAGCCCAATTTCGGTCATGCGCGCATACCAAGCGTCTTTCTGCGGACCGTCTGGCACTTCATTCAGGCGAAAGATCGCGAACATCTCGTTGCCAAAGCTCCAACCGAAGACGGACGGATGATTCCTGTCGCGCAAAACAAGCCCCCTATAATGCTCTTCCCAGCGTGTCCAAAATTCGGGCATCGTGAAGTTGCACCGGATTGAAGAACCGAAAATCGCCGTCTCGTCGAGAACGCACAATCCCATCTCGTCCGCAAGGTCGAGATAGCAGCGCGGATAAATCTGCGCGTGCGGTCGCACCGCATTCCCGTGCATATCCTTGATCATCGTGTACCAAGCGCGGACAAACCGCGTGGAGAATGAGTAGGGACCGAACGGATGCAGGATGTCGCCCTTCAACTCTATGCGTTCACCATTCAGCAGAAGGTCGCGTCCCCGAATGCTGAACTGCCGCCAGCCAAATCGCTCGTATTTGCAGTCGCGCGTTTTTCCGTCCGCTTTAAGTGAGACAATCGCTGCCGACAGGTCGGGCTTCTCGGGCGACCAGAGTCGAAGGCGACCATTCACCTTCGCCGAAATCTCCACCTTCGTCTCGCCGCCAGCCGCAATCTGTACGTTCGCGCTCGGAATCGACATCTTCACATCGCCAAGTTTCCAAGATGGTGCCTCCGGAATCGTCGGGAATCCCTTTGCAAGATTGATCCAGTCGTGTAGTTCTGCCCCGATGGAAACGAAGGCATCCTTCCCCGAATCGTTTCTCACCGTGACCTCAAGCGCAAGCGTATCGTTCTTCACGTCCGGCTTGACGAACACGTCCTTGACACGGACGGAGGGCACGAGAA
The DNA here is from genome assembly GCA_017544725.1 of Kiritimatiellia bacterium. Taxonomy (GTDB): domain Bacteria; phylum Verrucomicrobiota; class Kiritimatiellia; order RFP12; family UBA1067; genus RGIG8368. The sequence goes on along the minus strand of JAFYDR010000238.1, from coordinate 10,584 downwards.
CGAACGAGACATCCTGCCAAATGCCACACAACCCGTCCGTGTTCGACCCCGTGGGATAGGGTGCAGACATGTACCGGTACTGCGGCTCCTTCCTGTCAAAGAGCTTATGGTCACGCACACCGACCTCAACGGTGTTCTCCCCTTCTCGCGCCAGCTCCGTAATATCGAGGTCAAACGGCAGGTAGCTGTCGAAATGGCTTCCCGCATCCTTACCGTTCACGCGCACACGGCAGTCACCAGCGACGGCCTCGAAGTGAAGAATCGCACGTGTCCCCGCTGGCACGCCTCCGTCCAACGCGAAGGTGCGCGACATCCACGCCATGCGCACATGACCCCAGCTGTTGGGATAGCTCGGATAGTAGAGCGAGTCCGGATCGTAAGGACGGTCGGTGCCCTCGCCGACATGACGTCCGCACCCCCAGTTGTTGACGTTCCACGGCGAGGGAATCTTGATCGGTGTCGTTTCCCATCCGTCATCCTTCGGGAGCGGCAGGTCGGGTACAATGCCCTTGTTCCATTCATATCCTGCGGGAATCGGCACTGGCTGAAAGCGCCACTTCCCGTTCAGGCATAGTTCCTTTCGGAACTGCGCTTCAGGAGCCTTTACGCTTCCATCCTGTGGCGAGAAAGGTGCGAAGGCGGAAGCGGCGAGACCCGCCGCGAGAGAAAGGGCAGAAACCATGTGGCTCTCCTATTTAATGGAAATGATGAACGGATTCGGAATGACACGGACGATTGCCGGATCGGAAGTCGTGTAGTTCGACTCGTCCGCAAATGCGACAACCGTGTAGGAATCCTCGATAATATCGTCAACGAGAATCTCAAGCACGGGGCCTGTTGCACCGACGATGTCGGAACCATTCTTTCGCCACTGGTAGCGCATCGCCGCAGGCGCGTAGGCATTGAGGATAACCTTTTGTGGAGGATCCCCCCGCGTGAACTTGACCCTCTGGGACTGAGGCTGTACGAGGAACGCGACACCGGCACCGCGATTCGTAACCGACAGGTCTGGCTCAGGCGTGAGTTTCATAAAGACACGCAACTCGTACGTCGTCATCAGATGTCTGTTCGCAGTCCATGTCCCGTCATCTGCCACCGTACCATCTGCATTGCGTTTGAGTCCAATCATGAGCCCCGGGACTTGTCCACCTCCCGTACGCGAAACGCCCAAGATCATATCTTCCATAAGGTAGTTGTGAATCTGCATGCAACCGTGTCCAGCACTATTGCCGTTGCCATAAAGATCATCACCAAAGTCGAATGCCGAGGTTGCGCCGGGGATATTCCTTGCGTTTCCTTGACCGTAGTTCGACGGAGTGAACTCAATGTTGCCCTGAGGCCATTCGCCGGTCGCGATCGGAGCGGAGCCGCTCGAGCTACCGGCACGGACGCTGATATTATCTACATAACACTGGAAGTGGTTGCCTCGCGTAACTGAGGGAACGCCCATCAACGCAGGATCGTAAGTGAACGGATCCATCGACACCCACGCCCAGTTGTATGCGCCTCCCTCCGTCTCGGTGTACTGGAACTCAAGCGCGTATGCGATGCGTTCAATCTTGCGCGTGATACCGAACCGGCTTTCATCCGTACGGTAGTCGGCACCATCGTTTGCTATGCGCGAGTAATATGGTATCGTCAAATCGTAGAGCAACGTGTAGTCGCCGATTTCCTCCACGCCCGACGTGAGTGCCGTAGGAAGCGCACGGATCGTATTGAATGCCAGCGTTTTGTTGGTTGACCGCGGGAACAACGTCGCAACGGTATATGCCGAATCGGGTGCGAGCGGCGAAGCGAGCGTGAGGATGATGTCGCGCGCGTCGATGGACGACACCTCTGCGTCGGTCACACCCACGCCGCCGATTGAGAAGTACCGTGGTTGCGCAGCAGTTGCGCGAACCGCGCTCGCGAACGAAACGGCCACCTGTCGTCCGTCCGATGACGCGACCGCATGCATGGGTACGTAGTCGTCGTTTTCGTCGGCTTCGTCATCTGGCTTCACGAGAACGTACAATGTGCGCGACTTGTAGTTCCCTGCGTTGTTTGCCCACGTGTAGTCAATATCTGTCGTATTCGGACAATTTCCGATACCGACGCAGACTCCACGACCGTTGAAACGTCCAAGCGCCCAAACGATTTGTCCAGTGGAACTATTCCCAAGGTCAGCCGCAAAGTTTGCCACCTGCATACAGGCGAAGTTGCCGGCTCGGACGTGAAGCTGATCGCCGAAGTCGAATGCGGTCGAAGCGTTCGGCACATTGCGGGGATTGCCGCCTGCGTAGTCCCACGGCGAGAACTCGATGACACCGGTTGCCAGTCCCTTTCCCTTCACGATACCATCGACATTCGAATCAATATCGAGGTTCGCGACGAACCGTCCGTTCACATATCCTCCCTGCGGGTGATCGGGATTCGCCGTAGGGATGTCGATGTCGCCATAGTCGGACGAAAACGCATCGAAGGACGTCCACACCCAGTTCGTGACATCGTTGGCATACACAAGCTCAAGGAGATAACCGACACGCGAGTAGAGTACCGGAGCGGAGTTTGTGTTGTTCACGACGTGGGCGGCATCGTAGGCATTCTGGTCGATTCTGTTCACATAACCATACCCTTCATCCGCGACACTGATCCGCATGTTCGGCTGGATATCGATCGTGTAGAGGTGTGCGTAGTTCGCAGCGTCTGGGACGCGCTCGATAACCGACGCCGGTGCGGTCGGGTAGGTCCATGCGATGTCCGCTCCCGGAACGGGAAGAATGGTACGCGGCACTTCTGTATGCAGAGGGGTGGCGGCATGTACCCCCTCGATCGTTACTGTCAGTCCAGTCACCGTACGAAGATACGGACAGGCAATGACGAGGGAGTGACCGTCTGCTCCACGCTTCACGGAACGGATTTCCGTACCGTCCGAAAGGGCAACCTTTGAAAGCAGATTTGGCTCATCTAGGATCGGCGCGTCGAATGTAACCGTGATTGCGTTGCGCGATTCGGCAAGCGTGGCGGCAATCGCGGTGGGGACCGTCTCGTCGGCAATATCCTCCATGACATAAATTTCCATAATACGCCGTTTGTTCCAGCCCTGACTCGTGGAAGACTGCGTCCAATCGGGCTTGCTGGCATTCGAATTCGCCCCCAGTCCAAGGTCGTAGTGTGAGTTGCCGGTTCCCCCCCAGTTGTTGAAGCAGAAGAGCGGCATGAGGGCGTCGGTGTCGTGAATCTGCATACAACCGAACGTGCCCGAAAGGTTGCACGAATCATCCACATCGTATGTGGATCCCGACGCGCCGGCGATACCGAGTTTGGTTGCCTGATAATAGTTGTACGGCCAGAACTCGATGTTGCCGCGTTCCTTGTCACCACTCGTCACGCCTTCCACGTTGCTGATAACCTTCATGTTCGTGACAAATTTCTGGATGATCTCCCGGTCACCGGTTAGTGCCTGTAAGGTGGGAATAGCGATACGGCTGGTATCGTTCGTAAAGCTGTCCATCGAAATCCACATGTACTGGAGTTCTTCGCCATCCTTCTGAAGCTCAATCCAGTAAGCGATGCGTGTATAAGCGCCCACACTCGCGTGTTCATCGAAGTCATAGACAGGCGCATTGTTCAGATATCCGGCACTCGCGGGGAATGTGAAACCGTACACCTTGCGGTAGAGTCCAATTTCGGGAACGTAGTACCTTGCGCCATAGGGAAGGAAGCGGAAGTTGAGCGAAGCGGGAACGACCGTCTTTGCGCCAGATGAGCTTGGTACACCCGAAATGTTTACAGTGCAGGTCACACCCGCAGGGGCAGGCCGCGTTCCAGTTATCACAACCGAACGTCCGCCGTTGGAAAACGCGAACGAAGCAGGTTCGAAACCGGCAGAGAACGAATAGTGCGTCGCATCCAACGCCCCCGCACCAACCGTTCCATTGAACGAAAGCGACAGGTGGTCACCAGTCTTCTCGTCCATCACGCACTGCACGACCGTGAGATCAGGTTCCTCGGGCTCGACCGCCGGATTCGGAAACACCGCCGTGATCGCGTCGAACCAGACATGCGCCATCGCGCGGTAACCGGTCTCGTTCGGATGACGGTCGTCGTTCATCCCTTCCGTCGGCGAAATGACGGGATAGATGTCGGCGAGCGAAATGCGGTCGCCTTCATACGCACGCGATGTGATCTCAGTTCGGAGGAGCGCGTTGTGATCCTCGATCCAGACGATGTTCGAGCCGACCTCAGTTCCGTTCAAGAACGGAGGAAGCGTTCCACAAATCACGTGCGCCGAGGGCTGGAGGCGTTTGATCTCATCGAGCAACGCCTTGATCTGGTTCATCACCGACGTATGGTCGCTATTGCAACTATTTGTACCGATGAGAAGGAGAATCACATTCGGCGCATCGATCTGCGCCGACCAGCCGGGAAACGCATCGAGAACACGGTCTGCAGTCCAGCCGCCATGCCCTTCATGCTGAATATCGCCCGACGTGGAAAGTGTCCCCTGGTTCCCCGTCTGCGTACCGACATAATCGACAGTATAACCCGCCGCTACGAGCAGTTCGCGAAGAACCGCACGATAACCGCCGTACGGATCCCATCCCTGACCATATGTGATCGAGTCACCGATCGGCATGATGCGAAGCGGACGATCGGCGAAAGCCGAACCGAAGACCATACCTACAAGCATCAGCACAAAAGCTATCCTTTTCATCGCATTTCCTCCAATTGAAGCCGATTGTCAAAACCTGTCTGCTCGTATTGTTCAACCACGGAACACGGAATACAGCACTTCGATTCTCTCAAGCAATTCCGCAACGTCCGATAAATCGAACAGGCGTAGCGTTAGCGAAGCCTCGATAAACCAGCGTCTGAAAGGAAACCGCTCATTCCGCGAGTTCCGTATATTCCGTGGTTTTGCGAATCCTCAAATTGTTCAACAGAATATCCAATCCGTTACCGGATAAGTAAGATGAAGCCCTTACTTGGAATGAGGCGAAGCGCACCGCTCGTGCTCACCAGCGTCCATTTGCCCGAAAGCTGTGTATCGACAAGCGTCGGCGTTCCCGTAAGCTGCGTCGCGGTCGCGACCGAGTAGATGCGTTCGTCCACGTCCAGCAGGGACAGATCGCCTGTGATCTTGAGTTTCGCACCGGTAAGGTCGAGCGTATCTGCCGCGAGTATGCGACCCGCGACGATGTCCGCGACATCGACCGTCCAGACGCCTGTCGGCGTGAGCGTGCCGTTCACGAATGCGCTCTCGGTCGTGTAAAGATCGCCCGAAAGCTCCAGCGTGGTGCCGTTAAGATCGATCTTTGCGCCCTCGTCAATCGCGATGGACACATCAGACGGAAGAGCGGTCAGACTCGGCAGGAAGGAGGCCGTGGTCAGGAGGGGAAGCTCGCCGCCCGCAGCCGTCGCCGAAAGCGGAACGTAGTTTTCGGGAGTTTCCTCGTTGCGACCCGAGAAATCGACCACGACACCCATCGTGTCGCCCGTGAGCCAACTTTGCGCTGACGGCCCCGAACCGCCCGTACCTTGGTAAAGGCTGATACGGATGATGTGCGCACCAGGCGAGAGGGTTACATTCGCCTTGGTCGGAGCGTTCCAAGTGCCGTTGTTGAGAACCACGTTTCCGTCGATCGTCAAATAGACTTGGTCATCGAAGTTCTCGGCGAATGTCCAGGTCACATTCTCGTTACCGTGGTTCCAAATATAACCTTCGTAGGCATAGCCAATCTCCTTGTTGAGAATGCCTTCGAGCGTATCGCCATCGCCGTGTTTCACGTTGGCATAATCGAGCGTTGCCCACACGTTCGTCTTCGGGCACTCCGCCGACTGCCAACCGTCTTTGACCGTGAAGCCACCGTAGAGACCCGGCTGAGAGTTTTCGAGCTTGAGCGTTCCGCCATTCACGTGGACAATCGCGTCCGGAGCGAAGTCCTGCAAAATCTGGTCCTCGTCCGTGAGCGTGAGAAGGTCACCGCTACCATCGTCCACCAGTGCCACGAAATCATCGAAGTTCGGTTTCTGTCCAGCTTCGAGGTCTGCACCGCGTCCCTGGAAGTCCACGCCGATACCCCAGCCGCCAAGACGCCACCAGTCAACCCACCCGGAGTTCGTCGTGGGTCCCGAACCACCAGTACCCTGTTGAACAACAATATGGATGCGATGGGGACCGGGTGTCACGGTTACCGAACCATAGCTCGGATGCGTCCACGGCTCGCCGACGCTGACGTCGTTGAGTACCTCCTCGCCATCAATCGTAAGGTACACGCGATCATCGAAATGCTCGCCGAATGTCCAAACCTGTGTCTCGCTCGAACGGTTCCAAATGTAGCCGTCATAGACGCAGTTCAAGTTCTTGTTGGCAAAGGTCTCTGTACCAGATTCCGATTCCGCCTCGATTGTCGCAGAGTCCGTCTGTACGGTCTGCACATACCAAAGGTTGGTGCTGATACCGTTATTCAACTCGGCTGTCGCGTTGGAAGTGGTCAGCGTACTGTCCGCCGTGATGTAGCGCATATACAGTCCCGGCTTCCGAACCGACTGCCTCGTGCCAGAGAGCGTAAGTGCGCAATCCAAGGTCGAAACATCGTCCTGATCGCCTTCGACGATCAGTTCCGTCGCCCGGTAACTGCCCATCGAGAAGGTACCGCCCGCGAGAACAAGCGGTCCTTCCGCGAGCGAAGCATCCGCCAGAACAGCAAGCATGCCGCCACGAACCTCCGCACCTGCCGTCTCGTTTGTCCCGGATAGCGTAAGCGTACCCGCCCCCTTCTTGACGAGCGGTCCTGCGACGCTCGGTCCCATCGTGATGGATGCAGGGTCGATCGTATGTGTCTGCGTGGAGTTGTTGAGCGTGAGACCTCCGCCGATTACTTTGACGGTCGGCTTCTCCGTATAGCCCCACCCCGGACAGGTCACGGTGATTCCCGTGACACGGCGTGTAGCGGCATCGTAATCCGCCGCCGCTTTGGCTCCTACACCGTCACCCTCAATAATCACCTGTGGCGCACCGATCATATCATCGTGCGTCCAGCGAATTGCCAATACGCCCACTCCTTCCGGAGCCTTAAATTCCTTGCTCGCGACCACGCCGTGTCCGTCCGTGTCGACCACAGCACCTTTTTCATACACCGTCACGCGATCAAGTGCGGTACCCGCACTACCGAAGACCGCATCTGTATCACCCTTGGCACGAAGCGTACCGCCGTTGAAAGAGACGTATGCGGAAAGCCCTTCTTGCTCTCCCTTGTAGAGAGTTTTCGCCGCAAACACACCGCCGTTCAGGTTGACCTGTCCCGTGGAGTTCTTGCGGTTGGAAAGGCGTACGCCATTCCCGCCAAAGTCGGCTTCACCGTCACACATATTGTACACGGCCTCGCCGCTCGAACCGCTGTTGTCGGTCACCTCCGCCATGTCAAACCCGTCAACCGTGGAGAACGTGCCGCCTCTCTGATAGACCATGCCGTGACCACCACGGCTCAATGTCATCTGACCATCCAGCTCTTTTGTAGCGCTGAACGAACCATCGCCCTTGATGGCAAGCGTGGCAAAACTGTTTGGATTGTACGACAGCTGCGAGTACCCCGTAAATATCGTGGAGCCGCCAGCCACTTCCCAGTAGCCCGATGTCCACTGGCTATTGGCAAGACGCGCGTCGCTCGAATGCCCCGTCCAGTTGACGATCTGTCCGCCACTCTGCAAGACAGAGTTCTGCGAGTACTGGTTATAGCCCAGATACACCTTGTTCGATACAATCGCATTGTCCCTGACCTCAAGAACACCGCGTCCGACATCCACACTACCGAGAGAAAGTGCTGGACCGGCACTCTGCTTTGGTGCCAGATAGGAATGGAAATACGAATCACCCGCGACCACAAGCCGCGCCGGGGCCTGGTTCCCGACGTTGCCGACGTTCAGTCCGTTGTTGCCAAAGTCGATTTCCGAGTCGATAATCTCGACCGTAGCACCATTGATCACCTGAAGACCGCTCATCGTATTCTTCTTCAGCTCGTCGTTGCCGTCCTTGCCGGTGTTGAATACGAGCGTACCCTTGTCGGCGAAGATTCCGCCACCTGCGGTGTACACCATCTTGTTGGTGTACGTACCTTCCCCAGTCTTGCCGATACCGATCGGCTTCGAGACTTCGTCCGTGCCAGATTCGGCATCCTGTCCGTTCGTATCAATGGTAATAGTCCCCTTCCCGTCGACTGGAGCCGTGGCATTTGCGACCAATGCGGCAACCTGTCCGTCCGTCCATCCGCCTTCGCCGAGTTTAACGGCGAGGTTGCCCGTACCGGACACCGTGACATTGCCTGCCTGATCGTACCCCGGAAGCGTGGCGGCCGTCTCGAAAAGGAGTACACCCTTGTTCGCTTCGGTGCCGCCGGTGTAGTCGTTCTCTGTGTTGGTGATGCGAACAACACCACCCGCCGTGCCATCAGCGCCCATGAGTTTTCCAGTGCCAGTCAGTTTCGCAGGAATCACCCCCGTGATGCCATCAGCCGATCCCACCTTGAGCGTACCGTCAAGGGAGATGTCGTTTGTCGCCAGATTCTGGCTGGTGCTACCCGCACGATAGTAGAAGCGTCCGCCCGTTGCGCTGATATAAATCGGCCAAGGAATCGGTGTACCAAGGTTGTAGAACGAGAATGTCGCATTGTTCGCTAACTCAATCGAGCCATCGCCCTCAAACACCGTGCTGGACTCTACGCCTAGTGTGCCAGCTTCGGCACGTATCTTCGCACTGTTTCCGCCAGCGCGAATCGGAACGGAGGTGAGGATGAATTCGTTGCCGCCGTTCTTGGTGAGCGTATGACCGTTCAGTGCGAGATACGCACCTGCAAACGTATTGCGAACATCGAAACGACCGGTCGCCGTAACCGTAGCGTCGTCTGAAAGTTCAACACGGGAGAGCGCATTGTATTGGGAGATTCCTGTGGAGTTGACGAGCGCACCTTTCCCCTCGTCGCCCGTTCCTTCTATGACGACCTTCGTGGTCCCGAAGTTGACGGCATTACCACCAGCTCCTTCACGCCCCACGTCGAGCGTGGCACCAGAATCAACCTTGATCGTGGCGGCACCTTCACCGAAATAGTCAGACGCTTTGTCCTTGGCAATCTTGAGCGTTCCCTCCTTCACCTCGAACGTGCCGGAGAAGGTCTTGCTGTCCGTCGCCATCGTCAGCGTGTTGGAACCACTCTTCACGAAGGTGCCCACACCGGAAAGTTCCTTGTCGAAGTTGGCGTCTGCCGCGTAGGGGAGTTCGAGTGTTCCATCGCCGATTGCGAACTTCCCGAAGTCTGTTCCACCTGCGAGAATCACTTTTCCCGCGCCCTGTTTGCTGAGCTGGTCTGAATTTGAGGTCTTCTTTGCCTGCGCATTGATGGTAAACGTCGAAGCGGCATCCACCACATCAAGCGTCAATACGCCAGCAAGCGGTGAAACCGCACCCGTGCCGACCGTTTCACCGAATGTCATGTTCCCGCCACCCGAGAGGATTCCCGCCATGCCGACGTTCAACGTTTCTCCATTCCCGATGGCAAGCGTGTGCGCATCGGCAAAGGCGTTCATGTACATGGCCGCAGAGATTGTCGTCGCGCCGAGCGTATTGAGGGGATCGCTGGCATTGTCCGCAGCGGCATTCACGCGGTAGTTCGCCGTCGCATCGCTCGCAATGGTCTCGCCCTTCGTCTTGAGATCGGTATAGGTGATGTTGGAGTCACCGAGTTTGACTGTCGTCGTGACCGTGTCGATACCGTTGGAAGCGACGACGCGATAATACTTCTCGACTGTGGGGTTATACGCGCCGACAACTAGATACCCCTGCTCTTCCGGCATGAGCGTGGCGATGTCCGTCCAAGGACCTTCCGCCGAATCGGCAGAACTGACATAGTAGCGAAGCACATCCTTCGCGTCAGTCCAAGTCATCCTCACGTCGGAACCATCGGCGACAATCGTAGCGGTTATCGTCGGTGCTGCAGTACCCCAAATCGCGAATCCGCCGTAGGTCGCATTGTCCGCCACCCCGGCGAAAGACATTTCGATCTTGCCCTCCGCATCGGCAGTCACCACGCCTTCGGAGACGAGCGGAGTATTCGGGAACATCGACGGTATGACAATTGACTCGCCAGTCGCTTCGTCCGTCTCCCCGTTCAAGTTAACAAGAGTGGTTCCGTTGACGATGACCTTGAACCTGCGAGTACGCCCCTGACCGTACCAAGTTTCCGCCACATAGTGCTGGAAGAGATAAGAGGCACCAGGCGTAAAACCGCCCACCTTCACTTTGGTGTTGTTGCCGTACGTCTCAGTGGACCAGACACCATCCGGCACGAAATCATATTCAAACCCCTGCGGCTTGAGAATCGTGTTCGAACGGTGCGACAATCCCGAACGGCTGGTCTGCCAAGCCGAGTCGGACCGGAATATGCCGTATCCTATGGAGGCGTTCTCCCCCGACACGAATGCATCGACCAACCCATATCCGCGAGTTGTCGGAACTGCTGGATAGACGGGATCGTCCGCCAATGCCGTAAAACTAAATGCCGCGACCGCAACATAACACCAGATGGTCATCGACGCATCCCAAACTTTTCT
>JAFYDR010000237.1 GCA_017544725.1 Kiritimatiellia bacterium | reverse complement strand
TCGTGCCGCGCCTAGGGAAGTCGCGGGAAAATGATGCCGTGTGTTCGACAACGCCAAGTGGAAATCGCAAGTTCCGATTCACGGCAATTGCCACTTTCGCGGTTGCGGTGGCATTGTGTATGGTGTGGCGTTCGTCGGGTCGAGAATTGGGTACGGCGGTGGAAGCGGAACCATTTCCTGGATGGCCGAAAACGTTGGACGGTGTGCCGCTCGTCGAGAAACCGCAGAGCGAACTGGAGCAGGTGTTCGCGAAGGATTTTCCGGGGAGAATCGGACGCTTTCAGGCGGGAAACCGAACGGTGATTCTCCGGTGGACGACACGCGCCACGCATCGTGTGCATGGTTCGGCGTATTGTCTGCGGGCGGCAGGGTGGAAGATTGAGCCGCATCCGATGGAGAGCAGGGACGATGGCGTATGGTCGGTCTTTCAGGCAACGCGAGACTGCCATGCGCTCCATGTGAGAGAGCAAGTACGCTGCGCGGATGGCACAACCTTCGCCGATGTGCCATCATGGTTCTTCCACGCCATTCTCGGCCGCTCTCACGGTCCGTGGTGGATCGTCACCGTGGCTTTGGAAAGCCCCACGGGCTTTCATTTTTCATAGTGGTCACAACAAACACGTACCTCCCCAATCGGTCCAGCATTTAAAGGGCGAAGCCCGATTTAAAGCGAAGCGATTTAACCATTTCATAGTGGTCACGACAAGTGCGTCCCTCCCGTTCGAAAGCAATCGATAGCTACCGATGACACACGACAAACGACACGTGACACGCCGCATTGGACTGGCGGTTAAACACCCATCCCCATCGTCCCCATTGTCTCCATCGTCCCCGCTCCTCAGCTGGCGGCTTCTCCGCCTGTCACTACGCGAAGTACCCCAGCTTAACACGCTTATCCCGTTGGGCGGTTTCGCCGCCCTCGCGGAGCGAAGCAAGCAATTCCCTTGTTTCCTAAAGGATGGTTTGGTATAGTTGTCTGCATGAATCATTGGACAACACAACTCTTCACGCTAGGATGTGTGGCATGGATGGTGTCTTTCGGATACGCCGTACAAGCACCGCACAAGGTTGATAGTCGCAAGAACGCAACGAAGTCGTGGACTACGTATGAGGCGACGACGGTAGATAGGATTCCCGGTTTCTCGCCCAAGGCGGATCCCTCGCTTGACGAATATGGCGGATGGGAAGGAACGCAAGTGGGCAATCCTGACGGCTTTTTCCGCGTCCGTAAGATCGGGAAACGCTGGTGGATGATTGATCCGGCAGGCAATCTCTTTTTGGCGAAGGCGATGGCGACTTTTAGTCCCGGCGGTTCGGATCGCCAGAAGGCACTCTGCAAGACGAAGTTCGGAGACGTCTCTGGATGGGCATCGTCGGAAATCCGTTTCCTGAAGGAGCAAGGATTCAACTCGCTCGGCGCTTGGGGGGTGCCGCAGGCTTTCGCGGCGAACGGGCAAAAGGAGCGCATTCCATACACTGTGATTGTCAGTCCGATGGCGGCCTACAACCGAGCGATCAAGAATGCGGGGCGTGAAGCCGAATTTTTCAAGACCGTCAAGGAAAGCGGCAGCTCGTTTGGGTTTCCCTTCGTATTCGATCCCGAATTCGCGCAGAAAGCCGAGCAGGTCATCGCTCCCGTGGCGAAGTATGCGAAGGAGCCGTACCTGATCGGCTATTTCATCGACAACGAGGTGCAGTTCCGTCGGGGGATGTTGTGGCAGTGCCTCACCGCTTGGCCGAAGGAACACGCCAACCGCCGTGCGGCACAGGCGTGGCTCGACGCACGTAAGGGACGTACGGGATGCGGGATGCGCGATGTCACGGAGGAGGATCGACTGGAATTCGTCGCCTACTGCATGGAGACTTATTTCCAGACTGTCACGCGCATTCTACGCAAGTACGATGCGAACCATCTCTTTTTGGGTAGCCGATTCCATTTGTGGGATAGCGAGATGCGTAATCCCGCCTGTTTCCGTGTCGCGGGAAAGTATTTGGACATCATCTCCATCAATCTCTACAACCATTGGCAACCAAAGCTTGAGGACATGAAGAACTGGGAATCCTGGTCGGGGAAGCCGTTCATGGTGACGGAGTTCTACACCAAGGGCGAAGACTCGGGCTTGCCCAATACGACGGGTGCTGGATGGCTGGTACGGACGCAAGACGAACGCGGCATCTTCTACCAGAACTTCGTCAATGAGTTGATCAAAGGTGGCACGTGTGTGGGATGGCACTGGTTCAAGTATGGCGATAACGATCCAGAGAACTTGCGTGCCGATCCTTCCAACCGTGACTCGAACAAGGGGATTGTCACGTGGGACTACAGACGGTACACGCCACTCCTCGAACGGATGAAGGAGATCAACCGCTGCACTTATGGCCTCGCCCGTTTCCACGAAGGGGGTGTGCGCAAGGAACCGTAATGCACTTCCGGTTTGTTGGCTGGCTAGAGAATCTGTATTTTATGGGAGGAACATGATGTCGAAACAATTGTGGGTGAGTGTGCTTTTTCTGTCAGTCATTCTTTCTTGCGGAACGGTAGGTGCCAAGGTGTCGAAAGGTGTATGGTGGTGGAATGGCGGCGACGCCGTGCAACCGGATGTAGCGGAACGGAGAATGGAATTCCTTTCCAAGCGTGGGGTCACGGAAATCTATTTCTGGGCGGAGTTGAAGAAACATCGCCCTGAGGATATTCGCCGTTTCGTGAAGATGGCGAATGCGCGCGGGATGAGGGTTGCGTGCCTCTCCGGTGACGTCTCATGGATTCGTCCAGGCAGTAGGGGATTTGCGGTAATATGGGAGCAGTATCTGGCTTATCAGAAGACAGCCGCGCCGGACGAACGTTTCTATGCACTCCATCTGGACGTGGAACCGCATCAGGACGAGAAACTCGATGATAAGCGTAAGTGGCAACTTTACGCAGACTTCGTTCTGCGTGTCGCCGCCGATGTCCACAGTGCAGGAGAGAAGATAGAATGGGACATTCCGTTTTGGTTGGACAACAAGCATGTCGCGTATGGCGATCGTCCCGACGCGCCGTTGCTGGAACTGCTGTTTGATTGTTCGGATTGCCTTGTGTTGATGTCATACCGGGATTCGGCGAAAGCCATGCTGGACGTCTCCAAAACGGAGCTTGAAATGGCCGCGAAAAGAAAGACGCGAATTGTGCTGGGTGCTGAAACCGGGAATACGGGCGAGGGCAGTATCGTTACATACTTCGAGGAGGGTGCGGAGAAGATGGACGCTGAACTCGCGATCGTGGTAAAGGCGTTGGAAGAGGCGAAAGTACCCGGCGGTGCGGGTATCGCCATCCACCATCTTGGATGCTGGGAGAAACTGGTCAAAGCCTCTTCCAAAAAGGAATGAGTTTTGGGTACAGATGTATGTTGGCGAAGGAAATGGGGTTGGCAAAGGATCTGGGCGAGTTTGTCCAACCGTCCGTGTTTCAAACGGGAATGTACATGGGAATGACTTGGAAAACCACCGCATCTCGTCACTCGTCATTCCGTACTCGTCACTACTTCGCACGGCGAAGTCATAAGTAAAGAGGTGTCAATGTTCGCGATGAAAGTGCAGTGCTTGTTGTGGGTTTTGCTTGTGTTTGCGTTCGGCCGTGCGCAGGCTGATGCGACGCATATTCGGATGGCTCGGATTCCGGATGGGGATATCTCGCGCCTGAAGGGGCTTCCTCTGCCCGCCAAGGACGATGCGGCTTCGCGTGGCGTCTTTACGCTGATTCGCGGGACACAGGATGGAAACTCTGGCGGAGTTTCGGTTTTGACTGACGGCAAGTTGCCGCGTGACGAGGACAGCCCCAAACAGAATTTTTTCCTGTTCGGGAAGGGGATGTTGTTGTTGGATCTGCAGAAGGTGACGGAGGTCATGCGGATCTCGACCTTCTCGTGGCATCCGCTTGAGCGCGCGCCGCAGGTTTATACGGTGTATGGGAATGACCAGGGAACGCCGGATCGGGTAGAGGATGTGACTGGATGGCGGACGATTGCACGAGTGGATACTCGCCAAAAGGAACAGGACAGGGGTGGTTTCTACGCGGTATCGATTGATCGGGAAAAATCGCCATTGGGGCGTTACCGCTTCCTGTTGTTCAAGATTGAGCCGACCGGGAGAGGTTCGGCGAACCACACCTTTTACAGCGAGATAGATGTGGTCTCTTCCGAGGACCGCAACTTGACGTATGTCGTGCCGGGCGAGAATCTGCGACTCTTCCGATTCTCGTCGAAAGACGGCACGTATCGTTTTGCCATTGACTACACGGACGCGCCAGAATTGGAGGAGTGGTCGAAGCAGAAACTCGCACCGGTGGTGACGGAATGGTACGGCAAACTGGTCGGTTTGTTGCCGTCGGAGGGATTCGCCCCCCGCCGGGAAATTAGGCTTCTTTTCAAGGACGACATGGGTGGAACGCCAGCCTACGCCGCTGGAGGGGAAATCAGCATGAACCATCGCTGGTTCGTCTCTGAACAGCAACGGGAGGCAATCGGTTGTGTGGTACACGAGATGACACATGTGGTACAGGACTACGGGCGTGGGCGCAAGCACGCACCGGGTTGGCTGACGGAGGGGATCGCGGATTACACGCGCTGGTTCCTCTATGAACCCCAGACGAACGGTGCGCGAATTACCCGGCGGCACGGCGATGTCCGATATAGCAACAGTTACCGCGTAACGGCCAACTTTCTGGACTGGTGTCAACGGAAGTACAACCGAGAACTGGTACGCATTCTCAATGCCGCCGCCCGTGCGGGGCAGTATGACGAAGCCCTTTGGAAAGAGGCGACGGGAAAGACCGTTCAGGAGTTGGGCGAAGAGTGGAAACGCGAGCTTCCAGAACGGTGATCCGAAAAACGGTGTTTGCAAGCTTTTCGCAGAGGTGGGGACGTTGTCCCTCTCGGAGGGTCAAGCGGACGCGACGGAGCGCGTCCCTCCCATTCGATAGCCACTGATGACATGCGACAAACGACACGCCACATTGGACTGGTAGGACTGGCGGTTTCCTCCTTCATTCGTCATTCTTTCATTCTTATTTCTTCATTGCCGCCTCTGGCGGCTCGCTTCTCAGCTGGCGGCTTCGCCACCTGTCACTACATTGCGAGGCGAAGTTATAGGCAATTGGATATGGCGGAAACAATTGAAAAATGGTATAATTTTCGGCGTTAAGGGAAAGAGATACAGTGGTCTCATGATGGATGTGAGTAGGGCTTTATGTTTTTCGTTGCGAGGTGCGAAAGTGGTGGGACATTGTCGTCTCCTCAAGACACGATGTGAGGTTTTTTGATTTCGGAAAGGATCGGGCAGATGAAGACATTGCGGAGTACATTGGCGGGAACTTGGTATCCCGGTTCGGAACCCGAGATTCGCGCCATGACGGAGAATTGGGAGAAGGATCATCGTGCGGACAAATCCCTCGTGCAGGGGCGTGTGAACGTGTTGCTCCTTCCTCATGCTGGGTGGGCATATTCAGGAGCGACTGCGTGGTGTGCTGTCCGAGCGGTGCGGGACGCCAAGTTCAGGCGTGTCGTGATCCTTGCGCCAAGCCATCGCGCATGGATTGAAAACCGGTTCGTTGCGCCGGAGTCCGACGCGGTTTCCACGCCGCTTGGCGAACTGCGGATCGACAAGGAGTGGCTTGATCGACTCGCCTTGGTTGCGCCTGTCACGCGCAATGACCGTATCCATGCGGCGGAACATTCTGCGCAGATTGAATTCCCTTTCTTGCAACTTGCGTTGACTCCGGGATTCTCCGTTGTGCCGCTCATTATGGGAGTATTTGAACCCGATCAGATGGGAATGTGCGTCCGCGCTCTTGCGGAACTTATGGATGGGGAGACGTTGCTCGTTCTCTCCTCGGACTTCACGCATTACGGCTCCGATTTCTCTTATACGCCGTACGGAACACGCGGCGGTGAGGATGTGCGCGAGCGAGTCGCGGCTGTCGATGCCGAGGCACTTTCGTTCCTCGAACGAGGCGATGCCGATGGCTTTGTCAAGCTCGTGGAACGCACGGGAGCGACGATTTGCGGTCGCGTGCCGATCGAGATGGCGTTGCGTGCATTCCCGCAAGGAACCAAGGTTTCCCGTTGTAAGTATGCGACATCCGGTGATACGGACCGCGATTTCTCCCGCTTCGTATGCTATGCGGCGGCTACGGGGGTTGCGGAATGGAAACGGGAGAAGTTGGCGGTGTTGAGCGAGGAGGACAGGGCGTTCCTTCTCCGTATTGCTCGCGAGTCTGTCGAACACGCCGTCCGCACGAACGCCCCGTACCGAGCTGATCATTTCTCGGCTTCCGCCCCGAAGGCGACGCTGGAGAAGATGGGCGCGTTCGTGACTCTGAACGATAAGGCGACTGGGGCGTTGCGAGGTTGTATCGGTGAAATTCTGCCGATGCGTCCGCTCGTCGAGGCGGTGACCGCACGTGCGGCAGATGCCGCCCTACGCGATCCGCGCTTCAGTCCGGTCACGCCGAGAGAGTTGTCCGGACTCCGTGTCGAAGTTTCTGCACTCACACCGCCCAAGCCGGTAGCCTCTTGGCGGGACATCGTGTTGGGACGCGATGGCATGACGCTAGAAAAGAACGGATGTTTCGCAGTCTTCCTGCCACAGGTCGCACCCGAACAGGGATGGGATTTGGCTTCCACGCTCTCCTATCTCTCGCGCAAGGCAGGATTGTCCTCCGACGCTTGGCGCACGGGCGCATCCTTTGAAACCTTCCAGGCGGAAGTCTTCCATGAGCAGTGAGATTGTCGCGATTTGTGAAACCTGTCCGCACCACTGCCGTCTTTCGGAAGGGCAGTTCGGAATCTGCCGCGCCCGTCGTGCAGAGGGCGGGCGTGTCAGCTGTGCGAATTATGGACGGATTACCTCTCTTGCGCTCGATCCCATCGAGAAGAAGCCGCTGGCCTTTTTCCGTTCTGGGAGTCCCATCCTTTCGGTGGGAAGTTACGGGTGTAACCTTCGTTGTCCATTCTGCCAGAACGATTCCATTTCGCAGTGCGGAGAAGGGGAGGTGCCGTACCAGACGGCGACACCGGGGGAACTCGCGGACTTGGCTCTTCGGTTCAAGAAAGAGCGGGGCAACATCGGTCTTGCCTACACGTATAACGAGCCGCTTGTCGGCTGGGAATTCGTGCGCGACTGCGCAACGGAAATCCGTGCGAGAGGAATGGCAAATGTGATTGTCTCCAACGGCGTTTTCGAACCGTCGGTGATCGATACGCTTGCCCCACTCCTAGACGCCGCGAACATCGATCTAAAAGGCCCGTCGCAAGCATTCTACGATTGGGTCGGCGGCGACTTGCACGCCGTCCAGCGCACCATCGCCACGTTATACGAGAACGGTTGCCATGTCGAGGTGACGACACTCATCGTTCCCGGACACAACGATACGGAAGAGGCGATCGATACAATCGCGACTTTTCTGGCATCCGTCTCTCCTGACATTCCGCTTCATGTCACGAGATTCTTCCCGCGACACCGCATGAGTGATACGAATCCCACGCCTGTTGCAACCGTCCGCCATCTGGCAGACGTAGCCCGTCGTCGCTTGTCTCACGTCCTCATCGGAAATTGCTGAGACAAGGTGGCTTTGCCGCTGGTTGAGAAGCGTGTTAAGCCGGTTAAGCTGGTTAAGCGTGTTGGGTTGGTTGAGCAGAGGTGCTTCGCGCAATGAAGGGTGACGAGAGAAATTTCACGGTGAGGCGCAACAGAGATTCGCATGAGGCCGCAGAGAATGGGGGCAACGTCCTCGTTGCCCGAAACGAAAGTTATTTCCCCATGAACGTTCCCGCGCACGGCGAGGGCGGGGCGCTTGCCTATAACTTGATCAAATGTTGCCAATATCCAATATTGCCAATAATCAGTTCCAATAACCAATCTGAGACTGGCAACATTGGGACTGGCAACATTTCCACATTGGCAACATTCTCAATGTTATCTCCATGAACATTCCCGCGCACGGCGAGGGCGGGGCGCTTGCCTGTAACTTCGCGCGAAGTAGTGACGAGTGGCGAGTGACGAGATGTGGTAGTTTTCCAAAATCCTCTCGTGCGCATCAGATGGGTGAATTGCGCAGGTGCGTCTGCTGCAGAGGAAACGCAAAATGCCATGTTGACTAGAATTTGTCGGTATGATATACTTACATTGTCTTTACGATAGAAGGGGTGCTGGTATGAAACAGTCATTGATACAGATACGGGTGGATAGCCTGCTCAAAGAAGAGGTCGCCGATATCTTCGACTCGCTTGGGATTGACATTTCTACGGCGGTGAGAATATTCCTGCAGCGTTGTAGGAAGGTTCAAGGGATCCCGTTCGCCCTGACTTTGGTCGATGAACGTCCGAAAACAAGGATCGGGCTTGCGAAGGGAAAATGGAAATTCCCTGAAGACTGGGAAATACAGGATCAAGCGATGGATAAGGAAATAGAGGCGGATTTCTATGCGAATACTCCTTGATACTCATGCCTTGATTTGGTTCCTTACGGATAGCCCGAAGTTGCCGACCAAGATACGTGCATTGTTGCTTGCATCGGACTCCGAATTATTTTTCAGTTCTGTGTCTGTACTCGAAGTGGCGATTAAGCATTCTTTGAAACCAGATTTGATGCCATGTTGTCTCCCGGAAGAGGTTCGGTCATTTGCCGAGTCCTCTGCAATTTGCGAATTGGCATTCGAATCGCGGCATGCGGTGAAGATCGGCGAATTGCCGTGGTTGCACCGCGATCCGTTCGATCGTATGCTTATTGCCCAAGCCATGTGCGAAGAGTTGAATTTGCTCTCTCACGATGAGAACGTGATCCGCTATGGCGGGAGTATAATTGGGTTCTGAAACCGGCGGCAAAGCCACCGGCTGATTAAACGTGTTAAGCCAGTTAAGCGTGTCGTTTGATAGCTATCGATCGCTATCGAATACAACCACCCAACTACCCAACCACCGAACTACCTAACCACCTAACCGTGAGCGAAGCGAACTCAAAATTGGTCGGTTAGCCGCCTACGGCTCCCACGTCAGCTCGACGGTGATTGGACGATGGTCGGATACGGACGGCTCTTCAATGATCGCGGCGTGTTCGGCGCGGTAGGGCTTGTCCGTGTGGAGGAAGATGTAGTCGATCTGGACGGTCGGCGCGTTGGCAGGGAAGGTGAATCCGTTTACGCTTACCTGCTTCCAAGTTTTGCGCAACTCTTGAATCGGTTCAGAGTCGGGATAGGCGTTGAAGTCACCCACCAGAATAATCGGCTTGCTGAACTTTGCGGCCTCGGCATTGATCAGCGGGACACTCTCGATCTTGCTGTTCTTCGTCAGGGAGAGGTGCGTGCAGAAGAATACGTAGGTCTCGAACTCGGCGATCTGCAACGCGCGCTTTTCCTCTTTTCCAGGAAGAGGGACGGTGTAGGCGCGGATTGGCTTTTTCTTGGAGAGGATACCAATTCCGTATGCCCCGCCTTGGAAATCGATCGTCTTGCCATACGAAAGTTCCATTCCCGTCTTTTCGGCGAGTTCTCCGGCGATGTCGTGTCCCTTCGAGCGTTTGGTGTTCCGGTCGAGTTCCTGAATGCCGGCGACATCCGGTGCGAGCTTGCGGATGACCTCCGCCGTACGCTCCACGTTCTGATCCTTGCGCCCCAGATTAAAGCAGTCCTGTACGTTGTACGACAAGACACGTACCGTTTCAGCTTGTGCAGGAAGGGTTCCGGACAGCAACGCTGCTGACAGGCAGGTCGCCAGAAAACTTGTTGCGTTCGATGTCAATTTCATGTTTGTTCTCCGTGTTGTCGGAAGGTGCGTATGCGTTATTTCGCGCGTAAGTCCTGAATCGCGGCGTGGATGTTTGCGTAGAGCTGTTCCAGCTTTGCGAACGGGACGGACGAAAATGCCAGACGGATCAATCCGGAGAGGACGATCACGCCCGTGCTGTAGTGGGCGAGAAGTTGTTGCCGGACCGCTTCGGGCGTCACACCAATCGGTTTGACGCACATGAAATAACCGCTGTTGAAAGGCATGATTCGGAAGGAGTCTGAATATTCGGGGTGCGCTGCGAAAATCGAACGGATTTTCTGATAACGTTTCCGGAGCGTCTCGAACTTCGTGCGTTTCTGGCTGACGTAATTCGGATCGGTGTAGGCAGCCAGCAGAATCTTCTGTCCGATATTGGTCGGGTTCGAGATCGTGCCGCGTACGACACCCGCCGCCTTTTGTTCTAGCGCCTTGTACTGCGCAGGTTTCGCTCCTTTCGCACCGAAGGTGATAAAGCCGACACGGACGCCCCAGACATAATCCTCCTTGGTCGCGCCGTCCAGCTTGACCGCCAGGACATTCCGATGCAGGTCACACAAAGAGGCAAAGAGGGATTCTTTGCAGACGCCCTGTTCGTAAACAAGCCCGAAATAGGCATCGTCGAGAAACACGACAATCCGCTTGCCCGCACGGGCGGCTTTGAGAATGGTCTTGCGGATTTTGACTGCGTCCGTCTCGGTCGCGGTGTAGCCGGTCGGATTGTTCGGGAAGTTCAGCAGAAGCACCTTCTTGTCACCGGGAGCGAGCAACAGTTTCTCCATTTCGGCGACATGGAACGCACCGTGCTCATCGAACATCGGGAAGGTCTTGAGCCGGGCTCCGGTCGCTTCGCAGAAGACCAACTCGTAATTGTCCCAATAGAGATCCGGCGAAATCACCGCATCGGTCGAATCGAGGAAGAGCCTTCCCACCACGCTCAACCCGTGCGTCAACGCATGCGTGACGACCGGCAGAGAAATTGACTTTCCTTGAAGCGACGGATTCTTCTCCATCTCCATGGCAAGCCAGCGCTCGCGAAGATCCTTCAGACCGAAACTCGGACTGTAGAGAAGCGCATTTTTGGGAAGGTTGGTCGTTTTGGTGACGCATTCGAGACAGAGGGGTGTTCCGTCGTCTTCCAACGCCGTACCAATCGTGGCGTTGATTTCCTTGCCGCGAGCTTCCGCGCTTTGTCCGAGAATTCCCTTCGATGGGAAATACGCACGTTTCCCGAATTTGGAAAGCATCTCAAATAACGGGCTACCACCACATTGGAGATCCTGGTTCAACAACTCCGCCAATTCATGAATTTTCATAAGCTTATCGTCCTTGCGAAGAAACTAGTTTAGCAAAACAAACGCCAACGGTGAAATACAAATTTTGGGAAGCTTTTCGCCGAGGCACATCTGTGTATTTCGCCCATCTCATGCGCACGAGAGGATTTTGGAAACAACATGAACAACTTGAAGACAACATTTGAAAGAGGTGCGCGGACCAACCGGTCCGCACATCGCTTCTCCTTTGCCTGTAACTTCGTAGGGCGGCAAAGCCGCCCAGCTGAGAAGCGGGGAAGCTGAGAGGCTGAGAAGTA
>JAFYDR010000236.1 GCA_017544725.1 Kiritimatiellia bacterium | reverse complement strand
GACCTGCCACATGCTGGTACGGGCGAATCCGTGTGAGGGCAGCGAACTGTCCGTCGTGGATTTTCCGAACCAGGGCCAGCAAATCGGGATTCCTCCCCGGATCGGCTTTCCCTCTTTGAACTCCGACTCTTTGCTAAGGAAGAGAACGGGGCCATGACCCACCGGACGGTAGGTCATGACCTGCGCGCCGTAGAGCGAAATCTCGGCGGAGCCATACTTGCAAACAAGCGCAGCCACGGGGAACCCGCAGCTGTCGAGACGAAAACCGATACGGACTTTCGCCCCGAAGCGCTTGTTCAGCTTGTCTATTTCGTGCTGCGTCATGGCTATTTCGCTGCGGGTTCAGCCGGCGCGGGGGCTGCGGGCTTTTCGGCTGGCGTAGCGGGTTTCTCTGCGGCCTGCACTTCGCTCGTCTTGTCCGCACCCTTCTTGCACTTGCCGAATGGGCAACCGTACTTCTTGCACCAGCAGCAGAATCCGGCAAGGATTGCGCCGATGATGACGAGCGCGATGACCGCGTTGCGGACCGGATGCTTGTCCTCAAACGGATCCGTCAGCGAGACCTTTGCCTTGGAGGGCAAGGCTGCCTGTGCGGTCCAGAGTTTGCCGAGCTTCAGCGAGAAGTGGAGCTCGCGGTTGATTGCCCAACCGCCCGCGTTCAGAATCGGCGACAAATCGCGTGCACGAAGTTTGAACCAGGTGATCAGCACGGAAGGCAGCGAAACTGCGAGGATGACCACCAGCACACCGAGGCAGGACTTCCACACGGGGATCCCGGCGATGGTGGAGACCAGTCCGCCGATCGCGGAGCCCAACAAGCCAACGGCAATGCCGATGGCCGCGACCGAGGAGGCGAGTGCGGCGCCGTCCATCTTCTTCGGAGCTGCCGCCGCCGCATCTTTCGCGGCTGCCGCTGGAGCGGTGACGCTTGCCTCGATTTTCGATCCCGCTGAAGCGATGACAGCATCCTGCTTGGAGGCGAGGAGCTTGTTAATCTGTTCGGAGATCATCTTGGCAATCTTACGCCACGGTGCCCAGAACGCCTCCTTCAGACTGGTTTCGTGTTCATCGATCTTCGTGATCGTCGCTTCCCAGTCCGATCCGTCCATATCGTAGAAGAGACCGTTCCGTCCGACCCAGAGCGATTGCGAGTTGCCCGCCGTCACTACGCCGCAGATGGTACGGCTCTTACCTTCGCCGGGACGCTTTAGGTCGCAGTAAACCAGACAGCATTTGCTGGCGGCGGCGAGTGCCGAGAACGCGCCCAGATCTTTGACCTCGAAGCAGAGCAGAACCGCACGACCGTCGAGATAGAGCTTGCCGACGCGATAGATCGGGTACTTCGCGGGGTCGTAGAGGTATCCCATGTTGACATAGTTGTTCAGCAACTGCAACAGATTCGCCCGGAGACAGATGATTTTTTCCACATCGAGGTAGAGCGCATATTGCGGCGCGAGCGACAAATCCTTCTGGATCAGTTCGTTGATTTTCACCTGTGTCTCGCCTTGCGCCAGCGATGCCAGCCGAGCCGCGTCCAGGGACGCAACAACCTTTCCCGCTTCCGACTCGATCCACGCCTTGTACGGCGCGACCTTCGCTTGAATGGCATCCCAATCAGCCTTTGTCAGCTCCGTGACGTCCTTGCCGAGCAACGGTTGCGCTGCGACAGTACGGAAGGCGGCGAGTGCCTGTTGCCAGTAGGGATTGATTTTGGCGGTGAGCGGCAACGCCTGTCCGCCAGTAATCTTCGCGAGCGGGAGTCCTTCCAATGCGCCCTGCGAGGTGGAAAGCTGACCTTCCGCCAGTTTCGCGACATCCTCGTCCTTGCCGCTCAAAAGCGTCTCGAAACGCGTGTCGAATGCGGCCAGGTCGCACCGCGTGAAGAAATCGTCGATCTTGGTACGGATGGCGTCAATGGCGGCAACTGCGGCGGCAGTCTGGTCACCGAGCGGTAACACCGAGGCGTCGCCTTTCGCCTGCCACTCCACACGCGCCTTGACCGCGTCGAAGAAGGCATCCGACTTCGCCTGGTCGATTCCATCCTTGCCGCTCTGGTCTTTAACCGAACCGGAAACCGCGATGATGTCCGCGATTGCCTGTTGCACGTCCGCGTCATCCGAGCATTCGGCATAGACTACGCCGTCCCCGTTGAACTTCGAGTCGGCGAGGATTTTCGCTGTATCGGTCGCATCCTTGAGGGAAAGCCTGGATTCCTTCGCCTTGCCCAAGTTCGTCAGGATGTTGACGATGGTGGTACGCAGCGCCTTTCCCTCCTCCGTCTCTTGGTTGAGTTCGGAAAGGTCAATCGATTCTTCTGGCTGGAAGAGTGAGTCCAAAGAACCCAAGCGGAGTTTCAACCACTCGATTGCTTCTAGAATTTCTGGTACGCGAATCCGTCCGTCCTTGTCCGCGTCGAGGAAATTCAATGTCCGCTGGTCAAAACGCAGATCTGTAGCGGGACAGCTTAATGCCGTCCAAAGCTTTTGGTCCAGTTGGGCCAATGCTTCAATGTCCGCTCCTTTGGTGAACGACACCTGTGTGGCGCCGCCAGCGCGGAAGAAATTCCAGACATGCTGGTTATCGACAGTATCAGATGAAACAGTTGACATGGTACGTAACTCCTCTCGTAGGTTGAAAAACAGATTTAGTATAGCACATCTGAACAGAGATTTCCATACACGATTTCTCTTTTTGTCGGGGCGTGTCATGGCGACTGACAGTGCCTTTAAGTGGACTTCGTCCTAAGTGGTTAAGTGTCGCGGAGCACCTGACTACCCAACTGCCTAACTACCAAACTATCGCACCACGGGACAACTGGGACAAACGAGACTTCCGGGACAGGCACCATCGCACCTAGATGTCTAGGCATCTAGGATCCTAGTATGTCAGCGTCTCAGCTGACGACTTTGCCGCCTCCCATTGGTCGCAACAAGCGTGTACTACAGTTCTCTGCGGCTTCATGCGAACCTCTGCGTGAAATTTCTCTCGTCACTCTTCACTCGTCACTGCCGCCTCAAACGGCTCGAAGTTATAGGCAAGCTCCCCGCCCGCGCCGTGCGCGGGAACGTTCATGTGGAATAACTTGGAAAAGTACCGCATCTCGTCACTCTTCACTCGTCACTCGTCACTACTTCGCGCAGCGAAGTTATAGGCAGCGCACTCTTGACGGATGGTGGACTTTGTGTGGTACAATGACTTGTGTGAACGGTTGAGGAGGGAATGGATGGGATATTGCAATTGGGACGGGGCGTGTGCGGATTGTATTCGGTATCATGACACGGAGTGGGGTGTACCGCTCCATGACGACAGAAAGCAGTTTGAGTTTCTGATGATGGAAGTCATGCAATGTGGGTTGAACTGGGACATGATGATCAAGAAACGGGAAATTTTCCGCCGCTGCTTTGAGCGGTTTGATTATGATCGGGTTGCCGCCTACGGAGAGGCAGACATCATGCGGATTATGAATGAACCGGGAATGATTCGTTCGCGACGAAAGATTGAGGCCGTGATTCACAACGCACGATGCTTCCGTGAAATTCGTACCGAGTTCGGCTCGTTTAGCGCGTATCTTTGGGGCTTCTCGGAGGGGAAGACCATTTTGTACACTAAGCATGCCGTTGGTTATATCCCGGTCAGCAATGGGTTGTCCGATCTGATTAGCGGTGACTTGCGAAGGCGTGGATTCAAGTTTCTAGGAACGGTTACGGTCTATTCGCATCTTCAGGCTTGCGGGATCATCAACGACCATGACGTGGCGTGTCCGCGCTATCAGGAGATCAATGCGTCACATCCGACGATTGCGAAACGGCGTTTCCGCGAAAAACAGGTGTCATTCTACGGGGATTGAAGGAAAGGAGAGAAGACATGACAAGTGAAGAACGGGCAGAATTAGGTGCCCAGTACAAGGCTCAGATGAATTGTTGTCAGGCGGTTGTGCGGGCGTTTGCCGATACGGTAGATTTGGACGAGGAAACCTTGCGGTCTCTCGCGTCTGGATTCGGATCCGGTATCGGAACGATGGAAGGGACTTGCGGTGCTCTCGTTGGCGCGGTGATGATTTTCGGACTCCGTACAGGCGGAAAAAGCGGACGGTTTTCCCGAGAGATTCTCACGCGCTTCAAAGCGAGGTGCGGTGCTGTAACCTGTCGGGAACTGAAAGGTGCTGGAACGGGAATCGCTCTCTGTAGTTGCGAGAATTGCGTAAGAAATGCGATTCTGGCACTTGATGAGGTGTTGGCGGATATCGTATCGTCACGTTGAACGACATCCGGATGTACAGAGAATGAAAGACGATTCTGTCCAAAGGCAGAAAGGGATGCCGATCAGTGACAGGCGGCGAAATGAGAAAGGCGTGGTAATCTCGCCGAAGGTCAACCGTCTTCTCCGAAAATATGCTGACACCTACGAGACGCCGGCATTTCTGACGGGTGATCCGTCATGGTTCATGCATCAGGTTGACGGCGAAGAGAATCGGGAGGCAACCGCTTTTATTGCCTCCTCGTTGAGTTTCGGCAGTCGTAGTCAGTTCTTTCCGAAGATCCGTTGGTTACTGGTGCGATCTGGCGGTAGAATGGATGCGTGGATTCGGTCGGGGGGATTTCTTCGTGATTTACCGTCCGACTGTGATTCGTGTTTCTATCGCTTGTTTACGGTGGCCGCGGTGAATCATTTTCTGCAGTCGTATCAACGTGTGATGACGGAATACGGTTCGCTCGGTGAAGCGTTACGATGCGAGGGGGTTGTAGATGGACTTGGAGCGGTTCGTACGATCTGCCATCTCTTTTCTGTTTGTGGTACCGGCGGTATTGTTCCAAAGGATGCGCAATCAGCTTGTAAGCGAATCTGCCTGTTCTTGCGCTGGATGGTACGCGACCGCTCTCCGGTCGATCTCGGGCTGTGGGCGGATTGGATAGACCGCCGTTCTCTGATTATGCCGCTCGATACACATGTGATTCGTCAGGCGAAACAGTTGGGGTTGTTTACAGGTGAGAGTGCCACGATGTCAGCCGCAACGAGACTCACGGGGATAATGAAACAGGTTTTCCCTGATGATCCGCTTCGAGGTGATTTCGCACTTTTCGGATACGGCGTGAATCACTGTTAGATCGAAACATTCTGGCGCAGTTTTTAGAGATGGGACAGAATGCTACAATTCTTGGTGTCAAACCTACGATTTTTACAATGGCATGAAAGGTGCATAATTTGAATTGTCTCGGACGAATGGTCCGTGATCGGGATCTCAAGTGATTCCGGAAAGGAGAGACATCATGTTTGATTTGAACCAATGGACACAGAAGGCGCGCGAGGCGATTCAGCGGGCGAGTACGATTTCGACAAGCTACGGGCAACAGGCCGTAGATACGCCGCATCTTCTGCGCGCGTTACTGGAAGATGCGAATGGACTGGTGACGCAACTGCTTCAACGGTTGGGTTGTGCGGTTGCTCAGATTCAGGCGCAGACGGACGAGGCTCTGGAACGCATTCCCCGCGTATCGGGAAATGTTGAGTCGGGGAAGATTTATCTGACGCCGGCTTTGGAAAAACTTGCCCTCAATGCCGAGTCGCGTGCGAAGGAGCTGCATGACGAATACCTGTCGGTCGAGCATCTGTTGCTAGCGATGCTGGACGATGCCGTCTGCGGCAAAATCCTTTCGCAGGCGGGAGTTGAAAAGAATAAGCTCCTCGCCGTTCTACGTGAGGTTCGCGGAAATCAACGCGTCACTTCGGACAATCCCGAAGGGCAGTACGAGGCGTTGAAGAAGTACGGTTCGGATCTGGTGGAGCTGGCGAAGTCCGGCAAGCTGGATCCGGTAATCGGACGTGATGCGGAAATCCGCCATGTCATCCGTATCCTGTCGCGTAAAACAAAGAACAATCCCGTTCTGCTCGGCGAACCGGGTGTCGGTAAAACGGCGATTGTCGAGGGGCTCGCCCAACGAATCGTGCGCGGCGATGTTCCGGAGGGATTGAAAGACCGAACCGTATTCTCGCTCGACATGACTGCGCTGATGGCGGGTGCGAAGTATCGCGGTGAGTTCGAGGAACGGCTAAAGGCCGTCTTGAACGAAATCAAGGCGAGTAACGGTCAGATTATTCTTTTCATCGATGAGATCCACACCATTGTCGGTGCGGGGAAGACGGAGGGATCGAGTGACGCGGGCAATATGCTGAAGCCGATGTTGGCGCGCGGGGAACTCCACTGTATCGGTGCGACCACGCTGGACGAGTATCGGAAGTATCTGGAGAAAGACGCCGCGCTCGAACGGCGCTTCCAGCCGGTTACGGTCGATCCGCCGAGTGTTGAGGATACCATCTCCATCCTGCGTGGACTGAAGGAGAGGTTCGAGCGTTTCCACAACGTGCGTATTCAGGATGCGGCACTTGTCAGCGCAGCGGTGTTGAGCGATCGTTACATTCAGGATCGGTTTGAGCCGGACAAGGCGATTGATCTGCTGGATGAGGCATGTGCATCCATCCGTACCGAGATGGATTCCATGCCGGAGGAACTGGACGAACTGACTCGTAAAGTTACGAGGCTTGAAATTGAGGAGACCGCACTGAAGAAGGAGAAGGACGAGGCTTCCAAGAAACGGCTAGAGGAATTGCGTAAGGAACTGGCTGATTTGAAGGCGCAGTCGGACGCCAAGACAGCCAAGTGGCAGATGGAAAAACAGTCACTCGGTCAGATGAAGAAACTGCGCGAGCAACTGGATGACGCCAAGACCGCCTACGCCAAGGCAGAACGTGCGTATGACAACGAGAAGGCTGCCGAACTGAAGTACGGTACGATTCCCGCTTTGGAGAAACAGCTTGCCGCATTACAGCAGAAGAGTCGCGAAAATGGTGGCGAACAGATGTTGCGCGAAGAAGTCTCCAGCGACGAGATTGCAGCTGTTGTCTCCCGGTGGGCGGGCATTCCCGTCACCAAGCTCGTACAGGGCGAGCGTGTTAAGTTGCTGAATCTGCCGCAGGAACTGCATCGCCGTGTGATCGGTCAGGACGAAGCGGTCGAGGCTGTCGCCGACGCGGTGATGCGGTCACGTGCCGGCATCAAGAATCGCACGCGCCCCGTCGGGTCGTTCCTCTTCCTCGGACCGACCGGCGTGGGGAAGACGGAATTAGCCAAGACGCTGGCGGCGGAACTCTTCGACAGCGAGGCAGCGATGGTGAGAATCGACATGACGGAGTACATGGAAAAGTATTCCGTGAGCCGTTTGGTCGGTGCGCCTCCTGGTTACATCGGATATGATGAGGGTGGACAATTGACTGAGGCTGTACGCAGAAAGCCGTACTGTGTGGTACTGTTGGATGAAATCGAGAAGGCTCATCCAGATGTCTTCAACATCCTTCTGCAGGTACTGGATGACGGACGACTGACTGACAGTCATGGACGTACCGTGAGTTTCCGCAACGCGGTCATCATCCTGACGAGCAATCTCGGCAGTGAGTTTCTCGCGGCTGACAGGGAGAAGAAAACTGGTGGTGCTATCTCCGAAACCACGCGTAATCAGGTGATGACTCTACTGAAAAGCAATTTCCGTCCCGAGTTCCTAAATCGCTTGGATGAAATCGTACTCTTCAAGCCGTTGGAAAAGGGAGAAATCAGGCAGATCGTTTCACTTCAGCTCAACGACCTCAAGAGCCGTTTGGCGGAACAGGAAGTTGCGCTGGAGATTCAGGGGCCTGCGCTGGATTGGCTTGCGGAAAAGGGATTCGATCCGGTTTACGGTGCGCGTCCCGTCAAGCGCGCGATCCAGCGGGAACTGGAAACGCCGATTGCGCGGCAGCTCATTGCAGGCAACTATCCCCCCGGATCGACCATTTGTGTCGGTGTGAAAGAAGGCGCACTCTCCTTCTCGTAGAACGGGATGACAGAAGTCTGAATCCTCAATCGAGAGCCGTCGAGTACAATTGACGGCTCTCGATTTTTCAGTAGTAAGCTGGACAAGCGGGAAAGGTGAGAGGCGGGGAAGGGACATAAAGGACGAAAGCGACAAAAGGGACGAGTGATCGTTTTTGTCTGCCAGTCATTCTTCATTCGTCATTTGTCGTTCGTCATTTTTTCATTGCCGCCTCTAGCGGCTCGTCATTCTTCATTCTTCTCTCTTCATTAGTTGTCCCTTTTGCTTGGTCCTTACGGGAAACATCGGCTTGAAACCGTACTGGAAGTCCGCTATAATGGCTTCCATTCGGCAGAAAGTGTAAACGATGATGCTATGCACTGAACGGTTGCCGTTTGGTTACGGAAAAGGAATGGAGTACAATGAGAAGAATCGTGTTTGGAACACTCCTTGTTGTGGGGATGTCGGGGAGCTTGCTTGCGGTACCAACAAACGCGCCAGTGATCTATCGAGATGTTTATGGAACCTCCAAGCCTGCATCTAGTCAGGGAAAACTTGGGGATGCCTCCAAGCCCTCTGATGCGGTTGCGCGTTGTGGAGAGATTTTTCAGTCGGAGATCAACGACGGCGTAATTCATGGCGCGACGGTTCTCGCGGGCGGGCTGGATGGCGTAACAGCGGTTGGATCGTGGGGTTGGGCGGATGCCGCGCATACCATTCCCATGACCCCGCGTACCGTGATCGACATGGCTAGCGTGACAAAAACGGTTGCCGGTGTTACCGCGTATTTGGTCGCCCATGCTCGCGGACAGGTGGATTTCGATGCTCCGTTCACCAATTATCTCTCTGCTTACTCGGCACCGCTCACGCGCAACGTCACGCTCCGCGACCTCGCCAATCACCGTTCAGGGTTTGGAGAGGCGGACGGACATCCGCGCGTTTATTTTTCTTCAGACCCTCAGACGATGCTGAAAAAACTTCTTTCTCTTCCGCCCGCCAAGCCGTTTCCGCGCAAGGTTATCTATTCTTGCCGCAATTACGTCTTGCTCGGTCAGGCATTCGAATCGCTTGTCAAAGGTCGCGCAGCGGAGTTTTGCCGCAAGGAGATTTTCATTCCGGCGGGCATGAACGACACTTCACTGGGCGCACCGCTTCCGTCAATTCCTTCGGAACGTTTGGCGCAGACGTGCGGAACCAAGAAATGCGGGGTGATTTCAGATTATGTGGCTCGTCCGCTTTGGGCCGCTGACATCAGCACTTTCAACGCGGGATTGTTCTCGACGGCAGAAGATCTGGCGAAGCTCATGCGTGTCTATCTGCGTGGCGGCGTGTGCGACAACGGAACTCGACTCTTCGGTGAGGCAGAGATGGACCAGATTAAACCCGTGCCGGCCAAGCGGATCGACGGTGCCCGCAACTTTGGATGGGTGTACGATGATTCAAAGTTGCATCCAGCGTTGTTTGGAACTGTATTGTTTCATACGGGGTGGAGTGGGCAGACCGTTCTTTTCGACCTCAAGAACAAACGATATGCCATCGTTCTCACCACACGCTGTGGCAACTATGATCGCGCGAAAAGAGACCGCTTCAAGGCCGTGGCTATCTTGTTTGGTTGTGCGGTTGAGTGACAGGTCGTTGAGGCGGCATAGCCGCCCAGCGGGATAAGCGTGTTAAGCCAGCTAAGCGTGTTAAGCAGGTTAGGCAGGTTAAACCGAAAAAAGGCAACGGGGACGTTGCCCCTCCCCATTCTCTGCGGCCTCATGCGAATCTCCGCGCCTCTGTGTGAAATTTCTCTCGTCACTCTTCACTCGTCACTGCAGCTTCAAGCGGCTCGAAGTTGTCGGTGAAGTAACAGATGCGCCCGATTCTACAGACAACTGAAAAAATCCTGCGACATCACCGAAACAGAGCTGCCGCAGGTTTTGCTTTTTTCATCCGGAAGAATCATCGTGCGGAAAATGATCGCCGTACGGATGTTCCTTTTGGACTACATGTGCTTGCCGATTTCCTCGAAGATTTCACCAAGTGTCTTCGCTTCAATTCGCCATTTCCCTTTTACCTTGATGAGAGGAACGGGAACGGGGAATTCAACTCCTTCGTGGGATAGTTTCAGTTCCACAACTGCGGTGTCATCTTCAACTTCCACCTTACCTATACTGGATTTTTTAAAAATTTTTGCAATTTCTTTCACCTCTGCATCAGGTTTTTCCGCATCTTTTAACATTTCTTTCTTCTTTTCGCTGGGGAGATCTTCAAATATCATGATGGCACCACTCTCATCCGCCTCGCACATGGTTTCAAATAGCGCTTTTTGATTTAAGTTGCCGAATGCGGTTTTGAATTGTTTTACCACATCAGCGGGAGAGTTGCCACCACCACCGAGCAGGAAACGGAGGCAGATGACGATCAAAATCAAAACGCCTACCAGCACTCCGATTTTTTTTGATTTGGACCCCTTGAGGAATTTGACCTGATCCATCTTCCCCATCAAGGCATCCGTTGCCTCTTTCCCTTTGTCTAATGCGTTGTCCAATTTCTCGTTCATGTCGAACCCTTTCTTTTTTGTGTTACCCCGTAACAGACGCACCTGCGACTGATTTACGGTTGTACCAACGTGGCGAGATGTATCGAACACACGGCACAAGATGCTCCGTGCCGTGCACGAATCCATTCATCATGTGTCAGGTCGAAGACAAACATCTCGCCTTTTTATACATATACGCAAGAACAATCTAAACATTACGCGCCTTTTTTATTTTTTTGAACAGACGATGAGCGGATTGAAGCGATCGAAGAGATTTACGAGATATAGTAAACGATCACTCGTCCCTTTTGTCGTTCTCGTCCTTTATGACCTTTCCCCCCGTCACTACGTGACGAGTATAGGGTTAAAATGTTAAATCGCCGCTGGGCGGCTTGAAATCGGAGACACGTTCCATTTAAAGGGTGAAGCCCGATCCGAAGTGACTTAGCCCGAAAGACCGCTTATCCGGCTTAACACGCTTAACCAGCCTAACCAGCTGGTGCGAAGCGCGCCTCGCTGGCGGCTTTGCCGCCCAGTGAGTGGCAACGTCCTCGTTGCCTAACCTGAATGATTCTTTTACTCTTTCATTCTTCTTCGATCACGACGCGGAAACCGGTGTCAAAGACTTTCTGCCACGACAGGTAGGCTTGGCGGAAGGAGGACGTGGCGTTACGCGGGCGACTGGCGAAGCTGCCACCGCGCACGACCTTCAAACCGTCTGCCGATTCGTTCTCTCGTCCGTCGTCTGCTCGGTATGGGTAGGGACGGTACGTACTACGTGTCCATTCGGCGGCGTTACCGTGCATATCATAGAGTCCCCATGTGTTCGGCAGTACGCGTGCAACGTAGTTGATACAGAACCAGTCATCCGTGAAACGTTCCTCGTGTAAGGGATAATTCATGCTGTGTTTGAATTCACGGCGACGCTGGACAGTCGCGGGACCATCCCAAACGCCTAACGCGAAACGCACATCGCGATCGGCGAGGTTGGCGTATTTCGAGAAGTCATCATCGATTCCTCCCCACGGGAATGGCGTTCCTGTGCCGGCACGTGCTGCCCATTCCCATTGTGCCTCGGTAGGCAGGTTGGCTTTTACGCCAGCCTTCTTGGAGAACCAGCGACAGAACTCCATTGCCTGATTCCACGACAAGCGAACGGCGGGTTGGCGGCGGTGCGTTCCCACATAACCGGGAACCACTTGGTCGAATCCGATTTGATCCTGGTGACGCGAATCATGACTTGGATCGAAGACTCTGTACTGGTCGTTGCGTACCTCGGTCTCGGAAATCCAGAAGGGGTGGGGGATGGTGACGACGCACGGCGATTCATCTGGAGAACCGTCTGTACTACCCATGACGAATGTTCCAGCAGGGATGCACCGGAAGGTCATGCTTTGTCCAGCACCTAGTTCGAGTGTGCGCGTGGTGACGGGCGCACGTTGGGTGACATGTCCCACCTGAAGGGCGTAGGCATCTACCGTGGAGATCGGCCATCCTGCAACAGAGACTGTGTTTGTCGGTCGCTGTACACGTGGTGGCACGACAGGTTTGGGTGTGCCTCTTGCCTTTACCAGTGCTGCATGGTGTTCGTACTCACGTTCAGGATCGTCCGTGTTGCCACCAAAAAGCTTCGAGAGAGCGATTCGTCGTGGCGGTTGTTCCGTCTCCTTCGGATCCCATTTGCCGCGCCAAGGCGCATTGAGGTCGATCCACGTATAGAGGGCACGCCACTCCGCATCGTCCAGCGTGACTCCGTGATGCCCCTTCTTCAGCATTTGCACGAGCGGGCTTGTCGAGGCGTGGTACTCCATCGGATTGAGTACGGGCAGTTCGCTTTCCGCACCGGGACGACGTACGTATGGATGTACGAAGCGGTATCCTTCTTCCGCAGTTCGCATCACAAGCCGTGCGGACTTGCCGTCACCGCCTTGATCCCATCCCCGCAACGGAGCCGTGGCTGCGTCGCCGTGACAGGCTGCGCAACGTTTCTGCAGAAGCGGCCACATCTCCGTGGCGAAGGCGAACGGGCGGATGCCGTCGCCGTCCATCGCTTGAATCTCTTGGATCGGTTTCTGATCGGCCAGTTTCCGCTCCGTTGCGACCGACGTGCGGTTGTCTTCGTGGCATCCCGTGCAGGAGACGCGTTCGCCTGGCATTGCGACGACCCACGAACGCATCAGTTGGATGGCACGTCCCTCGGCGTCGAGTGGCTGGAAGGAAACAGGGAGTCGTGCCGGCATACGGAAACAGCAAGAGCCGTCCGCCTCGATATCCACCGTTCCCAGTACCCGCTTGATGTCCCAGCTCGATTCTGCCCAGTCCAGTCCGACGCTATTCGGACCGCCCGTCTGGTGGTAGTTGAAATGGTAGGAGAAGAGACGCAGTTTTTTGACCGTTCCACGCGGTACGCTGGCAAGGCCGGGACCGGTATGGATGTCCGCAATGTGGACGGTACAGTCTTTCCGCGCCGGGTCAGAGCGATCTGGGATTACAGGGGGACGCTTGCGCGGACGCAGGGGGATCGGTTCGAACAGCATTCCGTCCAGAGCCTCGGCCAACAGAATCATATTGTCGAAGATATCTACCAAATAGATGCCGAATCGTCCTAGCGGTTCCATTTGGCAGGTGGCGAGGAAATACTTTCCGTCTAGGGGATACGGGTAGCTGAGGTAGGGCTTCTTCCGATTGAACTGGTTGGCAACCTGCAGATCGCACACGTCTCCCTCTACATCTTTCCCCCAGCCGGGAAACTCTTGTACGAGACCAGTCTGCGATGCGGGCAGAACCTCGGTCGGAACGCGGAGCTGATGAAGAGTCGGTCCCCAAGCTCGATCGGGTGGGTCGTACCGGTACGGATAGGCTCGCGCAAGTGTAGGATCGACTAAGAACATCCGTCCCTTCTCAGCGATACCGTGATGTCCTCCGCCGATCATCACGAGCCGATGCGGATCGTTAGGAATCGCACGCGCCTTGTAGAAGAACGTGGGAAAGTAGGAGCCAGATCCCCACAGTGCCAATTGCCCTACACCGTCTGGGTTCATGGTCATCAGTTCACGGGCAAAGTAGTGTTGCATATCGGAGTATTCCCATCGCGTGAAGACGACTCTCCCGTCATTCAACACGGAAGGCGTGTAGTCGCTATCCTGTTCATAAGTAAGCTGGCGGATTTCTCCTGTCTTTCGATCAATTCGATAAAGCAGTAGCATCAGCATATTGCCGTTCTCGCACGGTAGGTACTGGTGGACGCCGGATCCCAAAACGATCATCTGGTTCTCGTTTGGCAGATAACAACCGTTTACCCAGTGAACATCCGGATACGTGTCCGGAGAAATCGCTACACAGTTTTTCCCCTTTCTCTTCCCGGCTTCATCCAACTCGATCTCGAACACGCCCCACATATCATTGCCGCGATGTTGTGTGAATGAGACGCGTGAGGCATCGAAGTCGAGATCGAGGTCGCGGACGAGCGACGTGTCTGTCGGTCTGTAAAGTGTCGAGAAGGAAGGTGTTCCCCGCAGATTGGAGATGACGGCAATTTCGTTCGTGAATCCGGTACGTGCGGCCCGCATGTGATTGTGTGCGTTGATGTCGAGCAATCCCAGTTGCCGCGTCCCTTCATTTTTCGGCAACGGCATCCGCCGCAGAACACAGAGGATTCGGTCGAAATCCAACGCGGGGTTTGCCAAAAACGCTGCGCGGTAGCCATCTACGAGCGAAACGGCTTCGTCCCGAACGGACTCATTCGCATCGTCTAGATGCGCGGACACCCAGTCTCTGCGCGTGGCGAAAGCGTTGACTGCCGCACGGTGGCGTACTGCGTCGTATGCGGGATTTGCCGACAGGTCTGTCAACGCACGATTAGCAGCCGCCGCGTTGAACCGTTCGCATTCCGCTCGCAACTGCTGGACACGGAAGGCATCTGTTGAAGCTGCAAACGAATGATCGCAGATGAAGAAGAAAACGCTGAAGAAAAAAAGAAAACCAAGGTGCGGAATCATCGTGAGAATTCGCATACGCATTCTATCCTTTCAAAAACGACTTCACTCTACCATTGCGAGGGACTCCCTGTCAAGGGCTGGTTAAGCGTGTTAGGCTGGTTAAGTGTGTAAAGAATGTTAGGCGTGTTGAGCTAGGCAACGGGGGAGCCGCAAGCTGATGCGCGGGAAAACTGAGAGGCGGTGAAGAGACATAAAGGACGAAAACGACAAAAGGGACGAGTGATCGTTCCCACCTCGTAAATCGCTTTAATCCGCTCGTCACTCGTCGTTCGTCACTCGTCATTCGTCATTCGTCAGTTGTCATTCGTCATTCGTCATTGACGTTAGTTCGAGAAGGGCGAGGTCGTGTCCGGCAAGGTGGAAACGGACGGTTCCGTTTACGACAGGGATGGCGGTGTCTGTTTCCGCGTTCTTCGCTTCGGCAAGCGTGTCGGACTTTAGGGAGAGTGTAACCTCTCGTGATTCTGCCAACCAACTACCGCACACGGCTAGGAGCTTGTTGCCGCGACGGTACACGCTGACCAGCACGTCCTTTTCCGAACACATAACGGGATTCGTCGCGTCCCAATATGCTGTGTATGTGCAGTCATCCGCCGCAATCCCGAACGCCATCAGTCGGTTCATCGTTGCGATAACCGTCTTCGCATCGCATCCGTTTTCAGCCGTCGGGCGTACTTCGTGTACAAGCAGCGCTGCAAGCATCGTCCGTGTCACACGTACTCTTTCTTGCGGATTCTTTGCCAGTCCCTCAACGCCGTCCAGCACGGTCGGGAAAAATCCGCCCTGAAGTCCTTGGCAGACGGCGCGGATGTAGTCGGGCGAAAATCGTGTCTGGAAATCGGTGGCACCATACTTCCACTCCATCCCCATTGAGTTTGCGGCGAAGCCTAGCACGGGCAGGATGTTGCCGTTGGTGTGGTGTACCGTAATCCACGGAAAGAGTCCGTGGGCGACCAGTACGTTCGCCTGACGCCGCCGATATTCGCGCGAGTTCCAGATGCCGAACGAGGGATGAATCGTTCCGTGTTCATCCACTTTTGCCTCTCCCGTCGCCCAGTTGGAATTACAGCAGATGAAGGTGTTGTCGTCGTACACGCCCTGCAACCCGCACGCCAGCATTTTGTCGAGATACCAGATGGAATAGTCGGCATAGGAGGGAAGTGCTATTTTGCAAGACTCCCATTCGTCGTGGAATACGGCGTATTCGGCAAGCGGTTCCGCGCTTTCTGCGTCACATGTATAGAAATAGAGGATTGGATTTGATAGGCCGTGCAGGTTTTTGGCGATGTAATGTCCCGCCCATGCGTGGTTTGTCACATACGTCCGCCTTGCTTCAGGATCTTTTTTGTTCGTCCAGCCTGTCTCCGGCGATGTTCCTTCGCAGACACGATCAATCCACTTCTTCACGTACGTCTCGTCGGTATGTCCGGTGTCCAGCGACTCACGCAGTTTTCGGATGTATTCAAAATCGCCCCATGCGGGATAGCGTCCCGCCCATGCGCAGAAGTTTCCCCAGTATGGCGGAGAGATGAGGCAGCGCGCGTTTCGTGTTCCCTGATATGCGAAACCGTCCGCCCAACCGCGCCATCCCTTTGGCATCGGTTTCACGGGAGATGCCATCAGCGCAAGTTCAATCGTGTGGGGATTTACGCTCTGTCCCGCATTCAGTTCGTTTAGAAGATTTAGTACAATAGATACCGTACCATCCGTCTTGCGTACGATCTCGACCGCGTCGCGCTCTTCCGAGTGGATCCATCCCAAATCCGTATCGGCGGCATACGCGATTCCTCGCGTATCCGTTCCCACCCAACAGTAGGGGATGAAATTGGAGACATGCGTCTGTGGAATGCTGCGGCTTTTAAAGACCACACCCGTTTGTTCTGGGATGAATCCGGCGGGATTCGATCGTACGCCTTCCCCGCAGGCATGGAACAAAGTCGCAAACGTTTTCTTAACGGGAATGTCTAGCCAGATGCGATTTGCGGACGGAATACGAGAAAAGCGGATGGTGAACCGAAGAAGTCCGTCTTGCTCCAGTCGTCCTGAA
This sequence comes from Kiritimatiellia bacterium, assembly GCA_017544725.1. Lineage (GTDB taxonomy): Bacteria > Verrucomicrobiota > Kiritimatiellia > RFP12 > UBA1067 > RGIG8368. The sequence goes on along the minus strand of JAFYDR010000236.1, from coordinate 11,776 downwards.
ATGGAGTAGCTGTCAGCAGTCACCGCATATTCAACGGTTGTGTCGGAGAGCTTGCGTGAGGTCACACTACCGTTTCCGCCAGCCAGCGTCCATGTCCGTCCGTCACGTTCCGCGTGAAGTGCGATGGGCGCGACGAGAATCTGTTCTCCGTCCGAGTGAATTCTTGCGGGCAGTCCGTTCGCTCCGATCTCGTAGGTGCGACCGACACATTTCAGGAGTGAACCGTTTGCCTCGACTGGCGTGAAGCCCGGCAAAAGCCGATCCTCTTTTCCGAGGTTGTTTTGGAACCAGTCGTATTTCTTCGCAGAGAACTCTTTTTTTAGAAATACATTCGTTGGATTGTTCGGTGGATAAAGCATTGCCACGTACTCGCCGTCGGCGAGATCGATACCCAGAGGCAGAGTTGTACGAATCAACTTCAGTACGCGTTTGCCGCCGTCCACGGGGAATCCTCCCGAAAGCGAGAATTCGCCGTGCGCCACGGGAGATGTATTCGTGTTGTTACGTGTCATCACATGCCATGCGATGGTGTTTCCATCAAGATGTTTTGGATCGTATGTGAAATCCGCCACGAGCGCGTTCAGCGATGGATACCACGCGAGCGATCCTGCCCAAAGCGAATCGCCTTGCGAGAGAGATTTTATTTCCGCATCGGTCAGGGTTCTCCGATAGAGCGTCCATTGGGAAATCTCGAAACCATCCTGTCCTCCGCCTAATACGAGGCTCCCCAACTTTTCGGAATTGAGATCTACAGGCAAATCTATCTCCCCTTGCTTCTCTCCGTTCAGAAAGTAGGTGAACTTTCTCGGCGCGATGTTGAAGGAAAGGGATGTGTCCTTCCCGACGGGGGCACGTTTCAGGAGTTTGTTGACCGCTGTGTCCGCAAAATCGTGCGCGAAAAAGAGCGCGGCGTTCGGTGCCGCCATCTCCTGGCAACCGGGCATCTCCTGATAACCGAAATATCCGGTCTGCCGATACTCGCTGGCGAAGAACCGCCGCCATCCGTTCGTGATGGCGTGGAAGGTTCTGACACGCATGGTCAGGTTTCCGGGAACGGGAATCCGTACCTCCGGGAGGTGAACCGATTTTTTGTGAGCGCTAACACCGCCTTTCGCGTTAAACACCAGGTTCGATCCTGTTGCCACGACACACGCCTCCAACGCTGGTACGGCATGAAGGGAAGACACTGTCAGCGCAAATAGGCAGGTGATGACAAAGCGGTTACAAATCATCGTATTCTCCCGATTGAAATACCTGTACAAAACGGAGGATAAGGTTTTGTTCAAGAAAGTTCCTGAATGAACATTACCGTCATGTAGGCGATGAAAATCAAGAGCCAGGCAGTTGCCGCCCAGCGCGTGATTCGACCTTCCTTGAGCGGATTCTTATAGTTCATCCCGAAGAGTCCGATGCTGAGGGACAGAAAAACCATCACGGGAAGGTCGCGGACCAGAACATAGGGCGAGATGTTCGCGAATGGGTGGATGGTTCCGCTCAATCCCACCACCGCAAGTGTGTTGAAGAAATTGGAACCGATGACGTTTCCGAGTACGAAATCGGGTTGCCCCTTCCTTGCCGATGCGATGCCCGCCGCCAATTCGGGCAGCGAGGTTCCCGCCGCGATGATCGTCAGCCCGATCAGCAATTCCGATACGCCCAAAGCCCTTGCCGTCGAAACCGAACCCCAAACGAGGATGTGCGAGGAGACCGCGAGCAGGACTAGTCCTACCAGAAGAACAATCCAAGGATGGCGGATATTCTCGGTCTCCGATTCTTCGTCGTTTCCATTCTTCGACTTGCGGTCGAACCAGCAGTAGAGAGGAAGCAAGATTGCAAACACGAGAAGTTCGACGATACCGTCCATTCGGGAGAAGCCGTCGCCGAGGCAGACAAGGAGACAGGAAAGAACCGCAATGATGACCAAGAGAGGGGAGGCGACAAACGCCACCATGGGACGAACATTGACAGGACGGATCAACGCAGCAATTGCGAGAATGACGGCAATGTTGAACACGTTGGATCCATAGGCATTTCCAAGAGAGAGGTTGGAGTGGCCCATCGAACTGGAGATCGCCGAGACGGCCAATTCAGGCGCGGAGGTTCCAAACCCGATGACAACCATGCCGATAACGAACGGCGAAATACCCAATACCTTTGCTACCGCGCTGGCACCGTCCACGAACTTGTTCGCACTCCACGCCAAAAGCCAAAGACCGCCTAGAATAAAAACAAACGATAACCACAACGGAATTTCGGGATACATCCATTCCCTCGCACACTCTTTTCCAGCCACCGTTCCTCCGCAGAGTCACGACGAACGCAACGCCCGTTTCCGCATCCGTCCCTGCGTGCCAAAGAACGAGGATATTTTATCAAGTTTTGACCCTGTCCGTCAATTGGGGAGTAAGGGTGGCTAAAGCCGCCAGCTGAGAAGCTGGTAAAACGTGTTAAGTCAGCTAGCGTGTTAAGTAGGGTGCTGTGCACTAGAGACGAATAACGAGTGACGAGTGAGCCGCCGGGGCAGAAATAAGAAGAAAGAAAAATGAAGAATGACAGGCGGTAAGCCGCCAGTGACGAGTGACGAATAACGAGTGACGAATGATGAGCGGATTGAAGCGATCGAGGCGATTTACGAGATGGAAACGATCACTCGTCCCTTTTGTCGTTTTCGTCCTTTATGACCCTTCCCCGCCTCTCCATTTCCATCCCTCTCCCTTCCCCGCTTCTCGGCAGGCGGCTTTGCCGCCTTGGGAAGGAAAAACGTCCCCGTTGCCTCGGGTGACAACGAAAATATCGGGTTGTTTTTGCAGTGACGATGAACGAACATTCAAGTCACCCCGATTGCCATCAACAATAAGCAACCCCCTCCTGCTACAACCTAAGAAGTGTGCATGGCTTGCCTTGCGGCTTTTCGTTTGCTATACTTGCCGCCGTTCTTTACATTAGGTCTGTGGAATATGCCAGAAAAGCAGGAACAGGTTGCGCATAAAGGGCATCTGCCTATTTTACGGTCGGTTTCGGTTGTTGGAATCATGACTGCTTTAAGTCGTGTCCTTGGATTGGTGCGCGAAATCGTGATGGGACATTTCTTCGGGACGTCTGCGCTCAAGTCCGCCTTCGATGTGGCATACGTTGCACCTAATCTCTTTCGCCGCTTGTTCGGTGAGGGCGCATTGACCAGTGCGTTCGTTCCGATCTTCGGGGCGATGCTTGAAAAGAAGGGGCGCGTGGAGGCTTTCCGTTTTGCTTGGAAGGCAGTTTCTCTTCTCGCCGTTTTCCTTTCTGGTTTGGTCGCTGTAGGGATTCTGCTCTCGTATCCGTTGGAATCTCTTCTTCCGCAGGGGAGTAGGTATGCCCTGCCGCTGCCGATGATTCGTATCATGCTCCCGTACGCATTGCTGATCTGTGTCGCTGCGCTTTTTTCGGGTATCCTGAACACGATGCGTATCTTCGCGATTCCTGCTATCACGCCGTTGCTTCTGAACGCGGTCTGGTTGTTCGCGATGTTTGCCATCTTTCCGTTCTTCCCCGATCGTCAGGAGGTTCAGATTCAGATTCTCTGCTGGAGTGTTTTGGTTGCGGGAGTTGTCCAGCTGGTCTTTCTCCTTCCGTCCCTTGTCAAGACAGGTGGAGCAATCTGCCTGTCCTTGCGGGGCGTTATGCAGGATCCTGCGATTCGCCGTGTGCTGACCAACATGGTTCCAGCTACGATTGGTGCGGGATTGATTCAAGTGAATCTCTGCATGGATAAGGCATTGGCGTTTTATGCCGACCAGTCAGGTCCCGCCGCCTTGGAATATTCGGAACGTCTTGTCTATTTGCCGATGGGGATGTTCACGACTGCCTTCGTGACAGTCCTTCTCCCGACCTTTTCCCGACAGTTTGGACAGTGCGACCTCCATGCCATGCGCGATACGCTGGAGCGGTCTATGCGCCAGTTGGCGTTGATTATGGTACCCTGTTCCATCGCGCTTCTGGTGCTAGCGAAGCCGGTCGTCTCACTGATTTACCGAAGTGGCAGGTTTGATGATCTTTCTGTTTTGTTGAGCGCACGTGCGCTCGGCGCATACGCCCCCGGTCTGCTCTTCTTTAGCTTTTACAAGACGTTGACCCCAGCGTTTTATGCGATGCGGGATTTGAAGACTCCTTTGAAGGTCAGTTGTTTGGGAATTGCAATCAACTTGATTGCGGATGTGACGTGCATTTACCTTTTGCCGGAGGGATGGAAGCATGTGGGTATTGCCATTGCCACGGTGATTACGAGCATTGTAACGGGAACCGTACTCTCGATCATCCTTTATCGGAAAATCCATGCCCCCCGTCCACTTTATTTTGTGTTGCCTGTGTTGAAGATGATCCTGTGTGCGATTCTGATGGGTGTTTCTGTCCTATGGATTCATCCCCATGCGACAACCTTGTTGCTTAGGATTTGCCCGGACGGCAAACTTGTTGAAATAGCAGCTATGTCGATCACGATTTTCTTCGGCATTGGAATCTATCTTGCCGGGATCTCCGTGCTGGATCGCCCCGATCTCAAAGGTGTCTTGGAGGATATTCTCCACCGCCGAAGGCGGAAGTGACGAGTGACAGGCGGCAAAGCCGCCAGCTGAGAAGCGGGGAAGCTGAGAAGCTGAAAAGAAGGCAGTAGGCAATGGGGAGTAGGCAGTAGCGGCGGCGGGAGCCTGTTATCAAGCCTTCTTGTCTGTCTCATGTAAAGTAAATCAAAAACAGAACTTCGCACACTGTGCGAACTTGGCGTGAGATATATTTTGGGTTTGGCAATTACCTCAAAAGGCAAATGACAAATGCATTCGCTATCGATTGTGTTTGTTCCCCATTGCTTTCATCCCTTTGATTCCTTGTCATTCGCAATTGGAAAGTGCGGCCTGTAACAAGACGAGGTAATCACTGCGTGAGATTTCCTTCGCACCGAAACGGGCGAGGTGATCCGTGTACACTTGACAGTCAATCCAAGGAGTACCGCTTTCGAAGAGTTGCCTTGCTACTGTCACAAAAGCACATTTGCTGGCATCGGGTTTACGGGCGAACATGGATTCACCGAAAAAGCATTTGCCAATCGCGACACCATAGAGCCCGCCAGCCAATTCACCATCCAGCCACGCTTCGACGGAATGGGCAAAACCCAACTGGTGAAGTCGGCAATATCCCTCCTCCAAATCAGAGGTAATCCAAGTACCCTCTTCTTGTGGGCGAATCGCCATGCGGCAGGCATGAATGACTTCGGGGAATGCTTGATTGATGGTAATTTTGTAACGTCCGCTCTTCAGGACTCGCGCAAGGGATTTCGGAACATGCAAGTCTTGCGCCATCAGCACCATCCGGGGATCGGGAGAGAACCATGTCACTTCGTCAATCTCGTCAATCGGCCACGGGAAAATTCCGTGTGTGTATGCGTTCAGCAATCGTTCCGGCTCGTATCCGCCGCCGACAGCGAGCAGACCGTCAAACTCCTCGCTTGCCCATTCTGCCGGGGGAAAGGAATAATCCGTGTCGGATAGTCTGAAAATGCGTTCCATCTGCTTTCCTTTGTCATTTGGAAATTAATTGAAAAGAGCATAGCATATTTTCATCCCCGATCCCAGCCAGAAACGGTAACTCTTACGTCGCGTCAGGCGCACCTGCGTAATTCACCCATCTCATGCGCGCGAGAGGATTTTGGAAACAACAGGAACAACCTGAATACAACACTTGAAAGCGGTACGCGGACTAACCAATCCGTGCATTGCCTCTCTTTTGCTTTTACTGCGACAATCATCTGGTATCATTGTCCCGTTGCCTTTATGGGATCGACTGTTGGGGCGCGGGAACGTTCACGCGAATAACTTGGAAAACTACCGCATTTCGTCACTCGTCATTCGTCACTCGTCACTACTTCGCGCGGCGAAGTTGTTGTTGTCAAGCGATAGTTGAACTGGTGGCAAAAAACGCAGATGCGCCTTCACCATTTGGGTGAATGTCATTTCTTTTTAAGTGTGAACCACAACAACGTTCTCACCCCGTCTGTACGGCGTTTACTGCCTCATCTGCGGTTTCGCGTCTCTGCGAGAGACTTCAAACGAGGTTTGGGGGATCAATGTTTTTTTGTGGCGTTAGAGTTGGACACCGCGCTTTACAAGTATGTCACGGATGGCGGATGCGGGGATTTGGCGGGGTGTCTGTCCCGTCTTGACTGAGAGCGCGGCGGCGATTCCCGTCGCTTCGCCCATTGCCATGCAGATCGTCATGACACGGTAGGAGGCGTGGGCGCGATGCGTTCCGGATATACAGCGTCCGGCAACGAGCATTCCTTCGATGCCGCGAGGCAGGAAAGAACCGTAGCGGATGTCGTAGGGTTGTGCTGGTTGCGAGTGTCCCTCGGCTTGTCCGCTTCCTGCAGGATTGTGGATGTCGATGAGGAACCAGGCATTGTGTACCACGGCATCGGGATACTTCTTGCCCTGTTCTACATCACGATCATCCACCATCGCATCGCCCATGATGCGGCGCGTTTCCCGAACGCCTAATGTTCCGGCGGAGCTTTTAATTCGACACTTTTCAAATCCCGGAACCTCTTTGCGGAGGAAGGCGACACAGGCGTCGATTTGTCCGCGCAGTTCCGTCTCCGCCTTTCCCAGCGCAATCGGGTCAAGCGGGTTGATCCGATTGAGTTGCGTCGCGTTTACGCTTCGCTCACCGGGGTAGAACGTACGATGGAGCCGGACAATCGAGACGTTCTTCGGCAACTCGCCGGCCTGATTCTTCCGGCGGCAGAGCTGTCTGTATTCCTCGCCACTTGGCAGCTTGACGGGGTCGGTTCCGCCCCATGCCGTGATGGCGACCGATTCGTCCACATTCTCCACGACGAATTCAAGTGTGCAGGGTTGCGTCAGACCGTCCGAATCCCGTCCAATCTTAACCTCCGCTCCTGCCGCGGCTGCCGCACGTCCATCGCCCGAGGCATCAATCACGACATCGGCGCGTATGCGTCGCATTCCCTGTGGCGTATCGATGACCAATCCAGTGACGCGGTTGCCATCACGGATCACGTCCGTTACGGAGGTGCAGAGCAGAACTTGAACACCCGCATCGCTCGTCAGTTTGGCAAGGATGCCCTTTGCCTCCTCGTGGTCGATGTGCTCCTCAAACCCGTTGCGAGTCTTGACGCGCGGCGAATCGGCGTGGTTCGCGTTGAGCAACTTCCGCAACTCGTCCGCCATCGTTCCCGGACAGACCGCGCCAAGAATCGGTGAGACATGACCGAGCGTGAGGTTGCCGCCCAGTACGCCGAAGCGTTCGATCAGCGCGACCTTTGCGCCAGTCCGTGCGGCAGAAACTGCCGCGCAGATACCCGCAGGACCACCGCCGACTACCGCAACTTGTACAGAGAGATACTCTGGTAACGTGCGTTTCCAGTCAGTCGCGGGAACGTGAATATCCTGCGCGCTTGCCGCGAAGGGCGCGGCGATTCCGCATGCGATCCCTCCAAGAAAATCTCTTCTTTGCATTTGGTATTCCTTTTGTTGTTCGAACGGTTAAGAAAACCTTGCCTATAGCTTCGCTTCGCGAAGCAATGACGAGCGACGAATGACGAGTGACGAGATACGAATGATGAGTGACGAGTGACGAATGACGAATCGCACCGCGCGGGCGGCAACTAACCGGTTAACCATTCTGCGTGTCCCGTGCATTCCGTGATTTTAAGATGATCTCATCAAGAAATGGCCGTACCGCGCGAGGTGAAATCGTAGGCGCCTGTCACCTTCATCGATTCGTCATCCGCTGTGACGTATGCGACGGAATAAGTGTTGCCGCCGGGGGCGACGGTAAGCACAACATGACCAGCTTCGAATGCTTCCGGTGCAATGTCTTGCAGGAATGGTTTTCCCGCATCTTCGAAGCGTCGCGAAGGGGAGAATACACCCGCCGCGACCAAACGCGGTCCGGGATAAGCATTACGGTCGGAAAGGTTGGTGAGTGTGTCAGCCGTGATGTGTAGCTGATCCCACATACAAGCCGTCCACACGCGAGCGCGGAGGGCGGCGACAAGAGCCGTCGGCATGGAATGGTGACCGTGATGATTTACTTTCGCCACGTCAACGGGGGAGAGTTCCTTGGCAAGCTCCTCCTCGATTTTCACTTTCGTTCCGTCGGGCTGGCGCACGGTATCGGAAAAATCGCCCGCCGTGTAGAAACGGAATGGGCCGTACTGAACCAGGAGTCCAAGGCTCATACCGTTTTCATTTACCCGTTTCGCTTTGTGTTGGGCGGCGTAGAGGTCGCGAATGCTTCCGTCGCGGCAAAGAATCTTGCCGTTCCCGGTAATGTTTGTGACGGTGAATCCCGGATAGGCGGCAGCATCTTTGCGCATGGCTACCTGATTGACTGCGCCCACTTGAAACTTCTCCATCTTCAATCCATCACGCTCCATGAGGTATTCGTACACGGGGCGGATATTTTGGTAACAATCCTTGTCGCAGAGTTCATCCGGGATCGGGTCATTGAAGTCGGGCCATCCGCGGTCAAATCCGACCTTGAATTTCAGCGTGTCCGCCGCTTGCAGGAATCCGCTGACGGAGAGTTTACGTCCTTTCCATTCGCGAGTCCCGGCATTCCACGTTGATGAACCGCCGTGGTCTGAATGATGGTGCGAGAGCATCATGTAGTCAACATCCGTCTTAGCGGGGTTGACTCGCTGCACATACCGTGCGATCCATTCGCCGGAATGGCGTGTGCCATTCGGCAATATCCACACGGCCTTCTTGCCACGTGTCCAAGCCATGTGGTCTCCGCAGTCGAGGAGCATGGTCGTACCGTCTGGCAGAATCCAAAACATACTTTCAGCAACGCCAGTGTAAATGAAATGCACTTGAAACTCGCCCAGTTTCCACGGCGGAAGCACTTTTCCGGTCAAGGCATGAGCCTTCCCCGAAGGGAGTGTATTTTCCGCATGATTTTCGACCTGTTGCCCTGTTGCAGTTGCCGCCAGACCAAGGAACGGTACGGTTGTCATGGATTTTACGAAATCACGTCTGTTCATATCCTACTCTCCTTTTTACGCCTACATTATACACGATCAATTGTCACATTTCAAGAATCGTGTGCGAGGAACGATGAGTAATCGAAGTAGTGACGAATGACGAGTGGCGAGAGATGGAATTAAGTGAGCTTCACCCTAAGTGAACCTTTGGTTCGAAGTGGGGCTTCGCCCCGAAGTGACTTAGCCCGAAGGGCACTTAGTCCCGAAGGGACACTTAACCAGCTTAACACGCTTATTCCGCTGGGCGGCTTTGCCGCCTGTCTTCAGTTTGTTCTTGTTGTTTCCACAATCCTTTCATGCGCATGAGATGAGGGAATTGTACAAATGGCTCGATGAATGAGCCTTCTGCTCTAAATGGTCAGACATTCGTAAGTGTCGCAAAGCGACTAAGTGTGGCTACGCCACTAATTGGGCTTCGTCGTAAGTTAAACTGAGAAAGCGCGTTGTGTGTTCCGTGCCATGTGTTTTTCGACAGCAGCCGATCACATTCGATAGCTATCGAATGCGACGACGAGGGCGTCGTCGTTACACAAGCGAAGTAATTTAGGAGGTGCTCAACAGGGATGGGAAATGTGGAAATGGGAAAACAATCAGACCCGATTGGTATGGGGTATTCCCACAATTGAATAATTCCACAATTTGCCCATCCCTTGCGACCTTCTCCTGCGCTTTACACGTATTGGACTTCGACGAGGGGTTGTCCCTTCTGGACAACTGAGCCATGTTCAACCAGGAACTTCACGACGGTCAACGCCTTGTCAGCGTGGATCGGGTTGAACATCTTCATCGCCTCTACAATACAGAGTGGGGCGCCTTTCGCAATCTGGTCGCCTTCCTTTGCAATCTGCGGTTTTCCCGGTCCGTCGGAACGGTAGAAGGTCCCGTTGAACGGTGCGTTGATCGTCGGACCCGTGGGAGCGGTATCCGCTTTCTTTTCCTCCACAGGTGCGCTTGCAGGAGCTGGCGTTTCAGCACGTTTCACGGTAGCGACCGATCCTGCGCTCACACCGATCTTTCCAAAGAGTTCCACAACCAGTGCACCGATGTCAGCCAGACGACGTTCTTCCGCATTCGGTTCAGGGGCAGGCACCGCCGCTTCTGGTGCAGTCTGCTGCTCAAGATCAGCAGGAATCGGATCACGCTGGTCGGCGGGCTGTGCGCGCCACTTGAAGTAACCGAGTGCAACTTCCGGGAAGAGACAATAGGAGAGAATATCCTCTTCCTTCTGAATCAGCTTGGAGGGAATTTCTGCGGCTGCCGCCGCGAGTCCGGGCTTCAGCAAGTCGGCAGGACGGCAGGTGATCGGTTTAAGGTCTCCCATCAGTTTCTTTTGCAGTTTCTTCTCGATGGGCGCCGGAGTCCGACCGTAGTAACCGGCCGCATAGTGTTTGGTTTCATCCGTCACCATGCTATAGCGTTTCCCGCTCAGGACATTCAGTACACTCTGTACGCCCACGATCTGCGAGGTCGGCGTGACGAGGGGTGGATACCCCATATCCGCGCGTGTCTTGGGCAGTTCCGCGAGCACTTCAGGCAAACGATCCAATGCATCCTGCTGGGCGAGCTGGCTACGGAGGTTGGAGATCATACCGCCGGGAATCGCATGAACGAGTACACCTGCGTCAACCGGTTCCACCTTCTGCGTGGAGAGCGGCTGACGTGTTTTCTTGAGCTCACGGAAGTAGGCATTGATCTCGGCGAGCTTCTCTTGATCCAATCCCGTATCGTATCCCTCAGATTCCAGAATCGTAACGATGGACTCGCAGGGAGGCTGGGAACTGAAACTCGACATCGTGGAAATCGCGCAATCCACGCATCCGGCACCCGATTCGACGGCGGCGAGGTACATGGCGGCAGCCATGCCGCTGGTCATGTGCGAATGTACCTGAATCGGCATATCGGGAAGTTCTTTTACGAGAGCTGAGATCAGTTCTCGAGCAGCACCGGGCGTCAGGATCCCAGCCATGTCTTTGATGGCGAGGGAATCAATCCCCATCGCCACCTGTTCCTTAGCGAGTTTCACGTAAGCAGCGACCGTGTGAACGGGGGAGGTCGTATATGAAATCGTTCCTTGCGCGTGACCGCCATATTTCTTGACGGAGGCGATTGCCTTCTCCAGATTGCGCGGGTCGTTCAGCGCGTCGAACACGCGAAAGATATCCATTCCGTTTTCGCAGGCAAGGGCAACAAAACGTTCGACCACGTCATCCGGATAATGCTTGTAGCCGAGGATATTCTGTCCACGCAACAACATTTGAAGAGGGGTCTTTTTACAGACGGCTTTGATTTGGCGCAACCGTTCCCAGGGATTCTCTCGCAGAAAACGCATGCAAACATCGAATGTCGCTCCACCCCAGCATTCTAGCGAATAGTATCCCGCATTGTCGATCTTCTCTGCGATCGCCAAAATATCATCCGTGCGCAGACGTGTCGCCCACAGCGACTGGTGCGCATCGCGCAACGTGGTGTCGGTAATCCGGATGCGAGGCCGTGCCGTCTTCTTCGTGCTGTCCTGTTTCATTGAAAAAACAACTCCTTCGTTGGGTTCAAAGAAGAGACTATTCTTGCGTATTTTTTGGAAAAAGTCACGCAAAAAGTATTATTGACATGGATTGCCGATTGTTGATGGCAATCGGGGGGACTTGCCTATAACTTCGCAGGGCGGCGGAGCCGCCCGGCTGAGAAGCGGGGAAGCTGAGAGGCTGAGAAGTAAGCAACCAGAGGTTGCAGTGACGGATG
>JAFYDR010000235.1 GCA_017544725.1 Kiritimatiellia bacterium | reverse complement strand
CGTTCATGGGGATAACTTTCGACAAGCCCCGAAGGGGCGACACAGGTACAGGCGGGGGTGTAACCCCCGCATTATGGATCACAACACACCAAGCCGCGTAGCGGCGACACAGATTTTTGACTGCGAAGACATCGACGCAACAACGCTCTTGCCATCGAACATTGTGTCGCCGCTACGCGGCTATTTCGCATGGGGTGGCGTTACCGGGGGTTACGCTTCGCTCATCCCCGTCTGTTTCGGTATCGCCGCTATGCGGCTATTCGTCATTCCGAGCGAAGCGAGGCAACGAGGACGTTGCCCCTCCCGTTCAGCTTAACACGCCTAACCAGCTTCTCAGCTGGCGGCGAAGCCGCCCCGTGTCATTCGTCATTCTTATTTTCTCATTTTTCATTGCCGCCGTAGGCGGCTCGCTTCTCAGCTGGCGGCGAAGCCGCCTAGCCTACGGATGGATTGGCTGTACGGCGTAGAGGTTGCGATTGAAGATGAAACGCACCAAGAGTCTGCCGTTGACGAAGTTGATGCTCTCCGGTTCTTCATTCTTCCATTTCAGATCGAGGACGCCGGTCTCTCTCCGCGCCGTGAGGTCGATTGTTTGTAACGCCAAGTATTTGACATACTTCTTGACTGATCCATACAGTACGTAAAGCTTGCCGTCGTGAAGAACGCAGTCTTGACGGATTAGCAGGTTGCCCGCTTCAAACGAGTCAAGAATATCCGCGTCCTTCAATTTGATGACCTCACCGTCTGCGACCTTCGGGAGTTTGAACTTGGTAACGATCTGCGCATTCCCATCCTCCTTTACGGGAGAATCCGTTTTGTAGGAAATCGAATACAGCCAACCGTTTTTCTGGTCAACAGCCCAGTCTGCCGGTCCCGCACCGAAACGAGTGCCTGTCGTCAACTCCGCAGGGTCAATGATCTGCTTGATCTTCGCCGAACGAAAATCCGCGTCTAGTTCATACACGAAACAGTTCCTGCCACGATTCCACTGACTCACATAGAGGTAAGGCAGTTTCGCCCCAGTCGTTTTCTCCACGCCGAAGCACATCGCATTACAATGCACATCTCCGCGTCCGCCCATCGGCAGATGAAACTCACCCAACTTTTTCCCCGCCTTCAAGTCATACGCCGCTGCCGGCATTCCATTCTCGCCGTGCCGCGTACTCGACCCTTGAATCCAAATGTCGCCGTAGGCCGCCGCACCCTGCGTAACGAATTTTTCTTTCACAGGAATCGTCATGGTTGCCACCAAATCCTCCGGTCCTCCAAATACCACAACCGCCGTCAACAACAGTCCGCCTATCATCCAGAATTTCTTCATCTCACTTCTCCTTGCCTATCATTTCTAGAAATATGGAAGTACCCAATACCAATGCCCATTAACTGTTGGCTTTCACATTTGCACATTCCTCCAACGTTATCCTCACTTGCATTTCCGTGCAAATGAGGATAACTTTTTTGACCCCGTTCAGTGTCAAACGGTCACAACAAGCGTACCCATCCCGTTCGATTGCATTCGACAACAATCGACAGTTAACGATGACACGCGATAAACATCATGCGACACGAGACCTCGTCTCGTTACTCATCACTACCGTTTTTGAAGGCTTACTTCTCAGCCCCCCGGCTTCTCCGCTTCTCAACTGACGGCTTTGCCGCCTTGGGAGGGCAACGTCCCCGTTGCCTAGCTTAACACGCCTAACTCGCTTAACACGCCTAACCAGCTAGCGGCGCTAGCCGCCTGCTAGAACTCCCAGCCCGGACGGATAAAGGGCTTGATCAGCTTGTTCGCCTCTTCGTTATCGGTCACGCACTTTTCGGCGTCCCATGAGATCTTCCCGGAGACGCGTTGCGCAAGGCAGCCGACCTGCATCGCCTCCACCAGCGGGATTGAGTTATCGATGTCGGAGAACGCCTTCGTCTCGCCAAAGCAAGCGGCGACGAACTCGTCGTAGTGCTTGCTGTGTACGCGGGGAAGCGTCACCGGAATATCCTTGCAAGCGGGGTGCTGATCCTGCCCCTTCATCTTCGCCTCACCCTTCAGCGCAATGTAGCTCTGCTCGCCGTAGTCGTTCGTGCTGCAGAGAATGCCGTTGTCGCCGAGTACCACGCAACCGGTCGCGGGGATCTTCCCCATTGTGTTAATCACCTGCGGGATGATCTCCGCAACGGGCTTGCGATAACCGTCGTACCAGTAGATGTCCACGTTCGGCTTCTTACCGCCCGCCGACTCGCAGGTAATCCGCACCTTGCTCCACAGCGGATAAGTCTCGGGATAGGGCGGCGTGATCTCGACCGCCTCGCCGGAAATCACCCGCCCCAGCTCCAGACCGCGGAACGGTAGGTTCATCGTATGGCAGGCCATGTCGCCGAACGCGCCCGTTCCGAAGTCGTACCACGCACGCCACTCGATTGGCTCGTAGATGGACTTCTTGTACGGCCGGAAAGGCGCAGTACCGATCCAGCAGTCCCAGTCCAGATTCGGCGGCACCGGATCAGAGTCTTTGGGACGGAAGAGCGGCTGGTGCCAGCCCCACTTGCACCCCGGCTCAATCTCCGGACGGTTCGTCCACACATGCACTTCGCGCACCTTGCCCAGAATCCCGGAACGCAGGATTTCAACGCCACGGCGCATCCCGTCAGTAGAGGATCCCTGGTTGCCCATCTGCGTAACGACCCCGTTTTCCCGTGCCGTCTTCTTAAAGTACTCCGACTCCCAGAGTGTGCGCACCAATGGTTTCTGCACATAGACGTTTGCGCCACGCTTCATCGCTTCAATCGCCGCGCGTGCATGGGTGTGGTCTGGCGTGGAAACAGAGACGATATCCAGCCCCTTCACCTCGTCGAACATCTTGCGGTAGTCGGTGTAGAACTTCGCATCCTTCACCTCCTCCTTCGCACGTTCGATCAAATCGCGGTTGGTATCGCACATGGCAACGATCCGGCAACGCTTCGTAGCCAGCAACCCGTGCCAATCGCTCCACCCCTTGCCGCCGATGCCGATCACGCCGACATTCAGCAGCTCATCTGGCTTGCGGTTGCTCCGTGCGAAACAACCCGTCGAGACCATCCCGGCCGCCGCAGCAGCGGTACCCAAAAACACCCTTCTTGAAACAACGTTATTCATCTCTCTTACTCCTTATTGTGTGCGTTGAACCAATCTACGCAAGCCTTGACATTCGCCTCCGTCTTCTCATCCCACTGCTCGTATTCGACGATGAGATCCGGATAGACGTTCGCCGCGCGCATCTCTTTCAGCAAGGTATCGAGTTGCGAAAGCCCCTTCCCGAACGGAACGGGGTGTGCGCTTTCATCGACATCAACGAAATGCAGAGAGAAGATACGGCTCTTCAGCAGGGTCCGGATTCCCGCCGCCGCATCGATTTTCGCCAGCCGCCAGTGCCCCACGTCCGCGCCCGACCCGAACCACTCGCTGCACTTATTGATTTCTCCAGCCGCGAACTCCGGATTGCACCATGAGGTCGTCCAGCTCACATTCGGACCGTGGTTGTGGATCGCGACACGAATCTTGTATTCCTGCGCGAGCTTGTCCAGTAGAGGCAGCACATCGACATGTGGCTCCACAAGCAGACGTGCGATTCCAAGATCACGCGCGAAGTCGAACACCTCACGCCACCCCTTCTCGTCCTTCGCGCCAATCACACCGTAACTCACCGCCTTGACCCCGCATGCATCGAGGTAGGCTTTCACCGCCGGACGGATTTCCTTGGACATTTCCCAGGGCGACACCTTGCCTTGGAACGGGCCACCGATCTTTTGGACGTTTGTCAACTCGATCGCCTGAAATCCCAAACGTTTCGCCACCTCAATCGTCTCGATCATCGACCGATCCTTAAAGGTGTACGCCTGAAGCGCCAATGTAAACGTCTTCGCGCAAAGCATGCTCGCCGTGCAAACCGCCGCCATCGCAATGAGAATTTTCTTCATTTCCTTGTTTCTCCCTATGGTTGAACAAAACGAAGTTATTTTACAGTACGAAGCGATGCTCTGTCAAATCAGAGTGAGCAAAAAACGAATCGTAGTGGGAGACTAGCGGCTTAATACCCGTCCCCATCGTCTCCATTGTCTCCGCTTCACAGCTGGCGGCTTGCCACCTTCATTCTTCATTTTTCGCTCTTCATTTTTCATTGCCGCCTATGCGGCTTACTTCTCAGCCTCTCAGCCACTCAGCTTCTCAACTGGGCGGCTTTGCCGCCCTGTGATTGCTTTGCGAAGCGAAGTTGTAGGCACTTCCCTCCATTTCACCCTTGCGGCAAGGAGGGTGGGATAGTACAATAAGCGGCGAGGGTACAATATGAATCTTTCGGTTAATCTCGGTGGCATCCACATGAAGAATCCCGTGACGGTCGCTTCTGGCACGTTCGGTTACGGTCAGGAATATGCGGGACTCGTTGATCTGAAAAAACTCGGCGCAATCACTGTCAAGGGAATTCGACTCTCCCCGTGGGCGGGAAATCCCTTGCCGAGGCACGTGGAGGTGCCCGGCGGGATGATCAACGCGATCGGTCTGCAGGGACCTGGAGTAGATGGGTTTATTCGCGACGACCTGCCGTTTCTCCAAAAACGGCGTGTTCCGGTAATTGTCAATATCTGGGGGACGAGTCAAGAGGAATATGTGGAGGTTGCCGCCCGCTTGTCGGATGCTCCCGGCATTACCGGAATCGAACTGAACGTCTCCTGCCCCAATGTGAAGAAAGGTGGACATACCTTCGGACAGAACCCCCGCACACTTGCCCGACTGGTCTCTGCCGTTCGCAAGGCAACCACGCTTCCATTGCTGACGAAGCTGGCACCGAACGTGCCGGATATCCGTGTCTATGTCAAGGCGGTACAGGAGGCTGGTTCAGACGCGATTTCGTTGATCAACACCATTCCCGCGATGGCGATCGATATCGAGCGGCGGAAACCGATTCTGGCAAACCGTTCGGGAGGTCTTTCCGGACTCGGTATTCATCCCGTTGCAGTCAAGCTGGTGTGGGACGCGGCAGAGGTCGCAACCGTTCCGTTGTTGGCGATGGGCGGCATCTTCGAACCGGAACAGGCAATCGAGTTCCTGGCGGCTGGTGCAACGGCAGTTGCCGTAGGCACCGCCAATTTCATCGATCCGTCAACACCGGTTCGCGTAATCGACGGCATTGCCAACTATCTGAAGCGGCACAAAATGCGTACTCCCGCCGAAATCCGGATTCCGCGGTAAGGCAACACCACCCTTCTGCGCTTGCGCATTCTTGCGCGGATTCCGTTGATTTTGTTCAGAACGAAGGTTGCGTGAAAGCTCGAATAGAAGGAGAGTTTAAACAATGAAAAGTCTGATTCGTGCAAGCATCGTAGTGGCGGGCTTATGTACCGCAGGGATAACGATATGTTCAGCGGTCAATGTTGACACATCCAACAGTGGCGGAACGATACGCTCGGGACGACTTTGGTACGATACGGCCGGGCATGTGATCAATGCCCACGGCGGAGGTATCATGTATCACGAAGGAACCTACTGGTGGTACGGTGAACACAAGGTTTACGGCAGTCAGGGCAATCGCGCACACGTGGGAATTCATGTGTATTCCTCCACGGATCTCGTGACCTGGAGGGATCGCGGAATCGCACTCCCAGTTGCAGACGCACCACTCCGGCAGGGAATGTCCACTTCGGAGAAAACGCCAGATTCAGACATCTGTGACGGTTGCGTGATGGAGCGTCCGAAGGTGATATTCTGCCCCAAGACAGGCAAGTTCTCGATGTTCTTCCATCTTGAGCTGAAGGGACAGGGTTACAGAGCGGCACGGACGGGAATAGCCGTAGCGGACAAACCGGAAGGGCCGTTCAAGTTTCTACGTTCATTCAGACCAAACGGACAAATGAGCAGGGACATGACGTTGTTTGTTGACAACGACGGGAAGGCATACCACATCTTTGCTTCGGAGGAGAACAAAACAGCGCATGTGGACGAACTGACAGATGATTTTCTCGACTACACCGGCAAGAGTGTACGGATCATGATTGACGAATCTACTGAAGGAATCGGCATCTGCAGGCATGGCGGGAAGTACTGGTTGATTGGATCGGGATGTACCGGCTGGGCGCCGAACACAGCCAGGTTGTATGTCGCGGATAGAATCATCGGTCCTTACAAACGGTTGGGCAATCCGTGCAGGGGAACGAACCCAATCAACAACACCGGACCGGAACTCACATGGGGAGGTCAATCAACATTCCTGCTACCGATTCACGGGACAGATCGGGTGATTGCGATGTTTGACATCTGGAACCCTAAAAACCATGAGGAAAGTCGATATGTTTGGCTTCCCGTTGACTTCTCGGGCGAGATGCCGACCATAAGCTGGTTGGACGAATGGAAACCATGAGTGCGCCTTGCATCATGCGCTGCGACAGCAAAACCGCCAACTAGTTTCGAGAATTAAGCTGGGTAAGCGTGTTAAGCGTGGCGGCTTTGCCGCCCTTTCTCTCGTCATTCGTCATTCCTTCATTTCTTCATTCTTATTTCTTCATTGCCGTCCCTACTGCCTACTGCCTTTCCCCGATTCGAAACCGGAGAGAATCAGGTCGGCAAGGCGACGCATACCGAGATCACCGGGATGGTTTGCAACGCCGCCGTGGCTGAAAAGCCCAATGGCCTTATTTTCGTTCTTGAATCCAAGTTGCCCGGCATCCACATACACCGCACCGACATCCGCCGCAGCTTCCGCCGTGCATTTCGCCTTGGCAGCATTCATCCAGAACGGAGAGCGCATCACAATTTTCGGACGTTTCGGACTAGAGGCGAACGGGCGTGCCAGATCGGCGAGGAAACGACGGTACGCTGGCGCGTTCGACGTATCGATTCCCGCAACATTCTCGCCGATTGCAATCACCACGTAATCGGGTGCCCATTTCGCGTCCTCCGCGATCTCAGCCACAGTGGCAATCTCCGTGGTGAAGTTCCGTTCCAGAAACGCAAGATTACGGATACGGAAGTCTGCCTTCTCACCGCGCTTCGCCTCAAGCCCCGCGACGACCAAGTGGGCGAAATCCTTTTCAGGTGCACTTGCTGCCATTCCCCAGTTGTTCGTCCATCCGATATCCGCCTTGGGGCCGTGAAGTGCGATTGAGTTGCCATAAATCAGCACCTTGAATACGCCGACATTTGTGCGCTCGACACCCCCAAGCCGCGAACCGGGATTCATCGCTGTCGCGCCCATCCTCGCCGCATCGCTCTCCGCACTCGCAGAAAGCGCAGTACACAATACCGTCACCACAGTAACTGCTACCACCCACAATTGGATTACCCGCTTGTTCAGTTTCATCCGTTTCCTCCCTTTCTCTTTGGAAATTCCGCTATGGACGTGGATAAATCTCGCTGATCGAGACTCCCCGTTCTTTCGCGATTCGCGCGAGATCCTCGTACTCGTATTTGCTGCGTGTTACGCCATAGCCGCTGACGGTCTTGCGCCGGATTTCACCGTATTCCGTCTGCACGGTTTCTATCGTGCGATCCAGCACATAACGACGGGTCACCGTCTCCCGTATGCCAATCGTGGTGGTATGACGGAAGATCAAGGAAACGATCTTTTCACGGTCTTCCGGTTTGCACAGCACGCGAAGAAGAATACCGGGGCGCGACTTCTTCATGCCGATAGGGATGGTGTAGGCTTCCAGTGCCCCCGCTTCAAACAGACGTTCGACCGCAAACGCGACCGCCTCGCCCGTCATGTCATCAAGATTGCAAGAGAGTTCCGGCACGAAGTCAGTCTGGCCTTCTCCTTCCCCAAAAATCGCACGCAAACAGTTTGCCTGAGGAAAGTCTTTTTTTCCCATACCATACCCGATGGCAGTCGTACGGATGGTCGGCATCTCCCCGAATGCGTTCACGAAGCGTTTCAGTAATGCCGCGCCCGTTGGCGTACAGAGTTCTCCTTGAATCTTGCCGCCGTAAATCGGGATACCCTGCAAAAGCAGGGCGGTGGCAGGGGCAGGAACCGGAAGAATGCCGTGGGCGCAAGCGATGGTCCCGGTACCCACATGTATTGGGGATGCGATAATCTGATCAGGATTCAGTTTGTCGAGCAGATAGCAGACCGCCGTGAT
>JAFYDR010000234.1 GCA_017544725.1 Kiritimatiellia bacterium | reverse complement strand
GGTCCCTACCGTGTACCAGATTCTGGACGCCATATCGCGCAGACCTGGACGAACGTGCCGCCACGTACGGCGAAGTACATAGTCGGCGAACGTTATCGTCTTCCCCTGTGGGAACTGGTGTACCATGAGTGTGTCGTGGCGCAGTGGTACTGGGGCGACAACAGCGACAAGTTACCCGACCTCTGGCATAAGAAGAACCTCTTCAACGCACTCTACGGTACCCCGCCGATGTTCGTGATCGACAACAAAAAATGGCAGGATTGGAAGGATCGCTTCGTCGAGAGTTACCGTGTCACCTCGCCGATCGCACGGGCGACCGGTTACAGCGAGATGATCGACCACCGATTCCTGCGGCGTGATCGCAGCGTACAGCAGACGATCTTCGCCAACGGTGTAACCGTCACCGTGAACTTCGGGAACGCCCCGTACCGCATGGCAGATGGAAGGACGCTGGCCGCGTCCTCGTACTTTGCGGACGGGCTTCCGCCAACAGCCAACA
This sequence comes from Kiritimatiellia bacterium, assembly GCA_017544725.1. Taxonomy (GTDB): domain Bacteria; phylum Verrucomicrobiota; class Kiritimatiellia; order RFP12; family UBA1067; genus RGIG8368. The sequence continues at coordinate 14,096 of JAFYDR010000234.1, read as the reverse complement.
ACGGGAACCGCAAATGAAAACAGCTACAGGGATGTTTCCAAACAACCTGTACAACGGGAAACAACTTGCTTGGGATCGGCTCGCAACCGCGAGCCGAATGGAGAATTGTCGTGCTGTTGCGCGATGTCCTTTCAACTGTTGTCAATCGTTGTTGTTTCTTTTCCAGAAAGGAGGAACCGTGAAAAATGCAGACACGCTCTTAAACGCACAGACCACATCCAACAACAATTTTAATCGCTCCGTCGTCTCCTTTCTTTCCACGCTTGCGGGAGCTCGACACATAACGCTCTTCGCACTCTGTACCCTTTTCGCCAACACCGTACAAAGTGCGCCTGTTCCTGTAACCGACCGGTTTTCGCCCCACGAGGTGATTATCGCCTGCGCTACGCTCGAAGCGAAAGATGTCGATGAAGATGCCTCGCCACATATCCAGTCCGCTATCGACCGCGTCTCCAAAGAGGGCGGCGGCACGGTCTTTCTATCAGCGGGGAACTATCCCATCCGTACACCGCTCCACCTACGCGAAGGCGTGACCTTGCGCGGAGAATACCATTGGCAGGAGCAGCAGAAAGGCACGGTACTGGCAATCACTTGCGGGAAAGGCGAAGAGGACGGAACGCCCGCCATTCGGATTCAGCGCGGCACCGGTCTAGTCGGCTTAACCTTCTGGTATCCTGAACAGCGTTTTCCCGATCCCATCCCCTACCCCTGGACAATCAAGACGAGCAGTGAGAACGGAGGCGACAACCAGACGATTGAACACTGCACACTTGTCAACAGCTGGAAAGGAATTTCAATCGGCAGGGAGTGGAGCGAACTACACCTCATCCGAGACGTTAATATTTGCGCCCTCCGCTGCGGCATTGCCATAGACAGCGTGACGGATATCGGACGTATCGAAGAAGTAACGATCTCGCCGAAATTCTGGCACAACTTCCCGAATTCGCCGAAAGAAGAGGTTCTTGGTGACTGGTTGCGCGGTACACCGTCGGTCGGTGTAGATTTCGGACGGAGCGACTGGGAGTACATCTGGGCACTGACGGTATCTGACTATAACACGGGAATCCGTTTTCGGCAAGGCGACCGTGGTCTGAGCAACGCTGTGATGGGTTGCTTTTCTTCCGAGAATTGCAACACGGCACTTGCGGTTGAGAAACTGAACGCAGTGGGGTTGGCACTTTACGGATGTAGCCTTGACGGAAAGGAAGCTGCCTTCTCGCTTGCCCCGCCCGCTCGCGATACCGTCGTGCAATTCCACAGTTGTTGTCTAGCAGGTACTGCGAAAATCACCGCGCCGAACAACTTCGTCTCCTTCCGCAACTCCACGATCGGCAACATAGAGGCGGATGCGGGGACGCTGGTGATGGAAGACAGCCGCGCGACAAAAATCAGGCTGGGCGAACAGTTGCAACGTGCCGTGCTGACGGGATCGGATTTGCAAAAAGCCGATCTGGACAACCGTGCGAAACCCGAAACCGTCTTAATTCGAAACGAACGCGGTGCAGAACCTCCGTCCGGCCCATTCACTCTCAAAGAGGGAAAATACATGGGTCCCACATCGAAGACAGTTCTTTCTGTGATTGACTTCGGTGCATCCGTCACCAACCACGACAACGCCGCCGCCTTCCAGCGCACATTGGACGCCGCCGGGAAGACAGGCGGAACGGTGTACGTTCCCGCCGGACGTTACGCATTCCGTTCGGGTCTCGTGGTTCCCTCCCGCGTGGAACTGCGCGGATCCTTCGACGTACCGCACCACACGATCTCCGGCGGCTCCGTCCTGATGATCGAAACGGGCGAAGGGGAAGAATCCGGTACGCCGTTTGTCCAGCTTCAACCGGGATCCGGGCTGCGTGGACTGGGGTTCTGGTATCCTCGCCAAAAGGAAGATCCAATCCCGTATCCATGGACGATACGCTCCCTTGGTACAATGTGCTGGATCAAAGACGTGAATATCGGCAACGCATGGCAGGGAGTCGATTTCGCGACGCATCCAAGCGACGGGCACTTCATCTCTTATCTCTCCGGTGCCATGTTCCGGCGCGGACTTTTCGTCGGCAACTGCAAAGGCAAGGGATGGGTGGAGGACGTGCAGTTCAATCCTCATTACATGCAGCGTACCCCGCGCGGCATGGGATTCATCCACCACATGAACAAGCTTTTCGATTACCAGCGCGCCCATCTAGAAGGAATCGTTGTGAGGGACTGCGAAGACGAACAGATGCGAGGCAACTTCCTCTTCGCCGCTTATGACGGAATCGCCTTCTACGGGAAGACGAAAGCTTGTGTTTGGATGCATGGATCGGACACGGGAAGCCGTGCGCTGACACTAAAGACCGATAAAGATTCACAGCTCAATTTCGCACTCACGCAACTCACCTGCCTCGGTAAAACCAAAGAGGCGTCTATCGTCGCCCTTCCTGAGAACGAGGGGGAAAGTTACTTCTGCGCCACGCAGATCTGGGCACCGCCCGGCGACACGGCGCGGCTATCCGGCAAGGGCGTAGTTGTACTCGACCAGTTCAACACCTGCTCGCCCGAAATCAAGATCGACGGGAACGGCGGCACCTTCCAATTGATCAGCGGCATCACGGCGCAGAACCTCCCCCACCACATCCAAGTGAAGGGAGACGCCAAGGTGACGATCTCTTCCACGATTGCGCGAGGTTCCGAACTCCGCGTCGATGATCCGCAACACAAGGCTCAGCTCCTCAACAGCAAATGACGACTCCCTGCACAGATACAACCACATGCAACGACGAGACGCCCGTGCGAATCAAAGTGATCCGCAAGAAACAAGGGAAGGTGCCGCCGCCGTTCCTCTTCCGTGACCGTTACCTCTTCATCTGGGATTCGGAATGCGACGAGTACGACTGGGTTGTCGTGTACGATGAAATGCCCACGGAGGATGTGGGAACCTTCCGAAACGGCGCGGAGGTATTGCGATGTCCAGCAAACCACACGATCCTGTTGACCGTCGAACCGATCAGTATCAAGGATTACGGAATCGCCTACCCGCGCCAGTTCGGATGCGTACTCACCAGCCAACCGCTTTCACTCTTCCCCGGCAGTCACCCCGTTCTAGGCGAAGGTTACTACAAATGGTTTTACGGCAAGAGCTGGCAGGAGGTAGTCTCGCAGCGAGAACCGCCTGAGAAGACCGAACTCATTTCCGTCGTCTGCTCCTCGAAACAGCAGAAACATACGGAGCACCACCGCCGCTTCGAATTGATCCGTGAACTTTCGCAACGCATCCCCGAATTGGTGTGGTACGGTCACGGAATCCGTAAAATCGACCACAAGTACGACGCGCTCGATTCGTTCCGTTACCACATCGCCATCGAGAACCACATCGCACCGCACCACTGGACGGAGAAGATCATCGACGCGCTTCTGGCGTGGTGCCTCCCCTTCTATGTCGGTGACCCGGAACTGGAATCTGTCTTGCCGCCCGACAGTTTTATCCGCATCCCGTTGAACAATCCCGCCGAGGCAGAGAGAATTATCCGTTCCGTAATTCAGAACGGAGAGTGGGAGAAACGGCTGCCCGCCATACGAGAAGCGCGTGAACTGTTGCTCACGCGGTACAACACCTGGGCGCAGATCGTCAAGGTGATTGAATTCGGTGATGTCGGCGAACCGAAAAACGGCGGCAGGCTACGTTCTCGCCATGCGTTGCGCCGTAATCCGTTCGTCGCCATCCAAGACGGGTGGCGACGTTTCAAACGAGCTTTTGGAGGACAATTCGATTGGAGGTCTCAGCATGAAGAAACAGAAAGAATCCTACACGACTGAAGAATTTGCCAGCCTGCTGTACGAGCGTTACCGCACGGACGCCGAACGGTTCTTTTATCCGTACAAGCGCACGGGCGTCTCGGCGGAAACCTTGCCCTGTATTCTTTTCCTCGGCAACCACTCGTCGGGCAAATCAACCCTGATCAACTTCCTGCTCGGTGGACTTGCCGTGCAGGACACGGGTGTTGCGCCAACGGATGATGGTTTCACCGTACTGGTGTACGGCGACGTCCCGCGCGAGGTCGTCGGCGACTCCGCACTCGCCCTGCTTCCACCGGAATATGCGCGACTGAAGACCTTTGGTACAACCTTCCTGCAACATCTGCGTGTGAAGGTCACGAAATGCGACATTCTCAAACAGTGCATCCTCATCGACAGTCCGGGAATGATCGACGTGCGTGACCGCGAGATCATCCGCGACTACAACTTCTTCGGCGCGATCCACTCCCTCGCTGAACTTTCCGACCTGATCGTCATGATGTTCGACCCCGACAAACCCGGAACGACTGGCGAATCCATCGAGGTGTTGACAGGGCCGCTCTCAGGCATGACCTTCAAGTTGCGGTTGTTGATGAACAAGTGCGACCTTTTTGCGAATATGTACGACTACGCGCGGGCCTACGGCGCACTCTGCTGGAATCTCGCCCACGCATTGCCGATCAAAGACCTGCCGAAAATCTACAACTGCTGTGTTCCCTGCGGCAACTCGAAGGCAGAACCAGATATCGACATCAAGGACTTCCAGCAATCGCTCCAGGATATCGTCGGGCAGATCTCCCACGCCTCCGAACGCCGTAAGGACAACGTGCTGGCGGCGGCGAACAACGATTTCAGCGCACTCGGAATGCAGATGCGGATGGGACTGCGCCTCCGCAAGTTCCTCTCGAATAACTTTCTCTCGAAACTGGGACTTTATCTCCTTCTTCTGCTTCTACTCGCGGGCTCTGGATTCATCCTCTTCAACACATACGGTGTCAGCGTGAGAGACCTGAGCAGCACCATGAAAATCGTCATTTTCTCCCTGCAATGCCTCGCCACGGTAGGGATCACAGTGGTCATCGCACGTTTGCTCTACCCAGCCTTCCGTGCATACGTCAACTACTCGGAACACCAGATACTGGAGAAACTGGACGAGCACTTCGATCAAGAGTATGCCGATGAACTGTTGACCTTATCCCGTGACGATCTGCGCCAATGCTGGGAAACCTTGAAACCGAACTTCCGGCACGTCCTCACCAGCCACTGGCGGCAGCTCCCGCGTTTCGCAAAACGCAAGATCGAGGCACTGGCCCAAGACGTCGCAGAACTCAACGATTCCGCGCGTACCCCCACTCGCCTATGCTAAACCTAGCCAGACAAGCCAACTTCTCCGTCCTCGATTTCGAGACAACGGGAAGCGTTCCCGGCTGGGAGCTGGAACCGTGGCAACTGGGAGTCGTGCGGATGGAAAGCGGAAAGGTGTGCCCCGACGAGTATTTTGAACAATACTTTCAGATCGCGCCAGACCGACCCTTCAATCCTCGCGCGCCGGGGCGTCACGCGCAACTCCGCGACCAGCTTGCGGTATCTCCCTCCCCGCGTGAAAGCTGGGGTGAGATCAGCCACTGGGTAACGAATCGTACGCTGGTTGCACACAACATCGGAACCGAACGAACCATCTTGACGAAAATCGCGCCGATGCACCGATTCGACAGCTGGATCGATACGCTACACCTGACGCGGTACGCCTATCCGCAACTCCCCTCCAAATCCCTCGATCAGGTGATCGACGCGCTTGGACTGACCACACGCCTGCGGGAGGTTTGCCCCGAACGCAAAGAGGATGACGATCCAGACCTGCCGCCACGCGCCCCGCACGACGCGCTTTACGACGCCTTTGCCTGCGCGGTTCTGCTGGAGCATTTTCTCGCACTTCCAGGATGGGAAAACGTGACCGTCGAAAACCTTTCATTGAAATGAGGAACGCACATGAAACTGTTGCTAGCCACACGAAACGCCAACAAAGTCCGCGAAATCAAGGAGATCTTCACCTCCGCCTCGATCGAATTGGTCTCCGCAGATGACGTACCCGGGCTGCCGAAGGATGTCGAAGAGGATGCCGACACCTTCGAAGGAAATGCCTTGAAGAAGGCTCGCACGTTGTGCGCAGCCTCTGGACTCTGGACACTCGCAGACGACTCCGGACTGGAGGTAAAGGCGCTGGGCAATGAACCGGGCGTGCACTCTGCACGCTACGCGGGTGAACCGACCAACACCCCCGCAAACAATGCGAAGTTGCTCCGCAACCTACAGGGCATCACGGATCGCGCCGCGCGCTTCCGTTGCGCGATTGCACTCTGTGCGCCTGACGGACGCGAATGGGCCGTGGAAGGCTCCTGTCCTGGCAGAATCATCGATGCCCCGCGCGGCACAACCGGATTCGGATACGATCCACTCTTCGTTCCCGACGGCTACGACCAAACTTTCGCCGAACTCGGTTCCGAAATCAAAAACCGCATCTCCCATCGCGCCCGCGCTCTCCAAGCCGCCCAACAAGCCTGGATTCCCCTTCTGCAAGAGAACTGCTGAGGCGGCAAAGATGCCTTTAAGTGGACCTCGCCCAAAGTGGTTAAGTGTCGAGATGCAAAAGGGAGAGGTACACGTGTCGCGATCGCCAGAAAAAATGAAATGGTTCCTCTAAAAGCAAACAGCTGACAGCTAAAAGCTACATTCAAGCACCATTTCCGCTTGACAGGGGCGGGGCAATTTCGTCATAGTTTTCTTGTTTTGTTCATCCTCTTGGAAGGGTTTCATGATGAAAAGAATCGTTTTCCTGGTTTCCGTTTGCGTGTTCGTATGTACGGGTGTCTGCCGCTCGGAAGAAGCGTCCCCGGTGAAGACCGCCCTTTCGCCATTCGCCGAGAATGGGAAGATTCCCGGTATCGTCTCCATCGTTTGGAAAAACGGATCAAAACTAACGGATTGTATCGGATTCGCCGATCTCGCCTCGCGTCGTCCCATGACCACGAACTCCTTGTTCTGGATCGCCTCGCAAACAAAGGCAATTGGTGCTGTCACCTTCCTGACTTTGCTGGACGAGAAAAAAGTTTCACTGGACGATCCCGTTGAGAAGTACCTGCCCGAGTTCGCATCCGTCCGAGTCAAGGACGGCAATTCCACGCGAGAACCGAAGACGAAAATGACGTTGCGGCAACTCCTTTCCCACACCTCTGGCCTGCCCTTCTTCCCTGCCATGCCGATCGATGCGCGTCCCGTCCGCTTGCTCGCCTCCATCGGGGCGAACACTCCGCTTGAATCCGATCCCGGCACTCAGTATCGCTACAGCAACTGGGGTATCGATGTCGCGATGGCAGTCCTAGAGGTGGTTACCGAGCAACCATTCGAGAAAATCATGAAGGATCGCGTTCTCGATCCGCTTGAAATGAAGGATACGACCTTCTTTCCGACCGAAGAAGAGATGGCAAGACTCGCGACTTCGTATCGGTTCGACAAGCAGACACCCGTGGCGATCACCGTCAATCAGCTTCAATTCCCCTACTCACTCCACACACGCTACACAGAGGCAGGCGGAGGACTTTTCGCCACACCGACAGATCTCTTGAAGTTTTACGCCATGCTCGCCAATGGCGGGACGGGTATGAACGGCAAGCGGATTCTTTCGCCTGAAACTTTCGCGGAACTCACGAGGAAACAGACACCGAATGGTGTGCGTCAGGCATACAGTTTCGGATTGAATGTCGGAGAGGCAACCGTTTCGCATGGCGGAGCCTATCAGACATGGGGAGAGGCGAACTGGCGTGAGAAGAGCGTTCGCCTCTACCTCGTTCAGTACTGCGGCAGCAATCCAGATACCATCGCGAGTCGAAAAGCATGGGATCAAGCAACATCCTCGCTCCCAACATTCGTGGATCCAGAACAGATGAAAAAACGTTAACGTCGTTCTATCTGAATGATTTGATGGTGGCCATGTCGTGGGCAACGTGGACGTTGCCCATCATGTCTTTGGGAACTTTGTGTGAAACAAAGGGACGCAGATGCGCCCTCTGGGCAGACCGGTTAAGCGTGTAAAACCGAGAATCGTCCCACAGTTTTTGCGCGTTCTGCCTTGACTAATGCCTGTTTTTCAGAAAAAATACTTCTTTCAGTCATGGTTGTGGTAAAGGACGCAGATGGGAATTGTAATCGACCACGAGGCGAGAAAACGCGAAATCATCGAAAAGTCGATCCGGCTTTTCGCTGAACAGGGATACAATGGTGTCACCTACCAGAAGATCGCCGATAGTTGCGGAATCGCGCGTACCACGCTATACCAGTATTTCCACAACAAGTTGTCGATCTTCAACCATGCAATCTGGGAGGTGACAAGCGAACTCATCCGCAAGTATGAGGACGTACTGCACGTTCGAACCTCTGTTGCCGACCGGCTGGAGAGTCTGCTCACCGCCGTACTCAAGTTACTCTTCACCGAAAAGGCATTGTTGATCGTGATCGTAGATTTCCTGCTGACGCTGGGACGAGGAAAGCGGTCTGTGGCGCGCGAAATCGAGAAACACACGATCGGTCTGAAACGGATTCTCCAGCGTCTCCTGCTCGAAGGAATGCGCAAAGGCGAGTTCCGTCCCCTTCACGTCTCGCTCACGGTCGAACAACTCTACAGCCTTCTCGAATCGGCATTTTTGCGTTTGACCGTCTCGCAAAATGCCGATCTAGACAAGTCCCTTTCGGTGATCCGTCTGGCAATCAGTGAACTCAAGCAGGAGGACTCCCCGTGAAATGGCTCACAATACCCTTGTTCGCCCTGTTCCTTTTCTCTTCCGTCTCCTGCACCACGCGTTCCGAGGTCAGCCACGACGAAACACGTTTCATTCCCAAAACCTACCGAGCACGTGACGACCACGGGGGAAAACTTTTTGAAGGAAAATCTTATTCCGCCTCTTCGTATCGTTCCACGGGAAGTTCCTACGCGCCTTCCCATGAACAAGAGTGGAAATCTGCCGAGCAAGGTAACACCGCGAACGCATCTCCCTTCGAGTCGAAATCCGTAGCACAGGGTGAGAAGTATGTCCAGCGCAAGACGACCAAAGTCTGTACCTTCCAGGCGCCGCCCGACATCGCGCCGGAACGGAAACCGTATGTGAAGGGAACGGAGGATCTCGCCGCAAAAGAATTTCAGGCTGCCGAAAAGAAGGCCGGGTACGATCCCATGCTCCGTCCCCGACAAGGTATCAAGGAAGAACACCTGAACGAACGAAACACGAATCCGCAGGGAATCGTTCCACCTCGGCAAGCCCGATGACGACCGTGACAACCATGAACGAGACGGATCAGACAAATTCAGAAAAACGCTCCGCGTACGGCCTTACCCTTGCAGACTGGCAGCGCGAAATGACCGAGGTGCGAAAGCTCCCGAAATTCCGTGCCGACCAAATCATGAAAGGGCTTTACTGTGAGCAGAAAACGAGTTGGGACGCATTTACAACGTTGCCCACGTCCCTGCGCGCGGAGTTGACGGAGCAGATTCCGATCGAGCCGATGCAGCTCACGCAGGAGAATCCCTCGCGAGATGGAACCAACAAACTGCTGCTGGCCTGCCCTTCTGACGGCGAGAAGATCGAAACGGTTCTGATTCCTTCCAAGGGACGTATGACGCAGTGTATTTCCACGCAAGCGGGATGTGCATTCCGCTGCGCATTTTGCGCCAGCGGACAACTCGGCAAGAGCCGCGACTTGACGACCGCCGAAATCGTCGGACAGGTGATGGAGAGCATTCGCCTGTTGACAGTGCAGAATGGTTCGTTCATGCGTCCTTCCAACATCGTCGTCATGGGAATGGGCGAACCGTTCGACAACTACGACAACGTGTTGCGCGCGTTGAAGATCCTCAACGAACAAAAGGGACTGGACATTGGCGCGAGGCACATCACCATCAGCTCCTGCGGCGTCGTACCGGGAATCCAGCGACTGGCAACAGAAGGTCTTCAGTTCGAGCTTTCCATCTCCCTCCATGCGCCCACGCAGGAACTGCGTCGTGAACTCATGCCCGTCAGCCGACGCTGGCCGTTGGACGAACTGATTGACGCCTGTGCCGCCTACACGGAAGCGACGGGACGGCTAGTCACCTTTGAGTACACACTGATCGACAGGCTGAACGATCAACCGCAAGACGCACGGGCACTGATCGCCCTCCTTCGCCGTCTGCCATGCAAGGTAAACCTGATTCCCCTCAGCCCTGTCGAAGGATTCCCTGGTCGCCGTCCTGAAGAACGCGCCTGTCTCGCCTTCCTCGATCTGTTGATGAAGGCGCGGATACCGACAACGATGCGGAACTCGCGGGGACGCGATGTGAATGCCGCGTGCGGACAGCTGCGTCTGCGCCGCCTGAAAGAAGAGTTGCCGCCGCAAGGCGGGAAGGAGTAAGTCCATGAAAATACCGATGACATTCTTCGTGTTGTTCTCGTTTGCCGTTTCGCTTTCCGCCGTTGAGCTGACGGACATTCCAGCCAATTGCCATTGGTTGACACGATTGGATTCGCGCGAACTCAGAAACGCGCCGATGACGCAGACGTTGATCAACCAGATACTGCCGCAACATCTCAAGCTCGCAAACGGGAAACGCACCTCGTTCAGCGAATTTCTAGGAACGGATCCCGTCAACGATCTTGACGAGATTGTCGCCGGAGGTCTTGGAAATGAAACCGCTCCTTGGTTCGTTCTCCTTTCCGGGAAGTGGAATCCCGCACAAGTTCGCAACTCGCTCAAGATGGCGCGGACATTCGTCTCGGAAAACCATCGGAAATACGAAGTGATGTCCTGGCGGGCAGGAAACGGGCAGACTCGTTTCGTTGTCTTTCCACGCCCCGGCCTCGCACTGGTCGCCAACACCCGCAACATGGCGAAATCCAACCTCGACGCACTGGACAAGTTGATTCCCACGCAACCGGTTCCCGACATCTTTCTGCCCGTTTTCAAACGAGCGCCTGGATGTGCACTCGTGGCGCGTTGCGACTCGACCGTAAAACTGAAACTCCAGTTCGACATCATGCAGATGCTGAACCCGGTTGTCGCCCTCGGTGCGTCAGTCACGATTCAGGGGAAAGACCGCATGGACGTGAAATTCTCCGCGAAGACACCCTCCTCTGAACAGGCACAAGTCCTGAAACAGACGCTAGCCGGAATGCAAGCACTCGCAATGTTGACGGCGAAAGATCATCCAGAAGAAGCGGAACTACTCTCCCGTGCCAAACTGAAGAGTAAGAACGATACAGTTACCGCCAATTTCACGCTCGACACCAACACCGCAATTCGTCTGTTGCAGATGGCGCAACGGAAAGGCGCCAGCAACTACAATCTGCGCGAACTGCAACAGCGCCAGCGCCTCCGCCGCTAACGGAGAAAGGGATGGAGTGTGAACGACGTAAACCGCGCAAAAAATGACGCGGTGTAGAACAAGGTGGCACCGTAATGGTCGTATCACAGGATCGAATGCACAAGAAGGAGTTTTGCAACATGAACAACCGCTTTTTGTTTTCCGTCATATCCGTCTGCTTACTGTTCGTTTCAGCCGTTCCGTGCGATGTACTCGCGCAAACGTCTAAAACAGGGAAACCGACCGTGCCGATTACACGGGCGGGACTTGACAAGGCTTTTCTCGACAGTTATGAAAAGTGGCAGCTCGTTTTGGAAGACGGCACTGTAATTCGCGACAGCGATCTCTCCATCACACACCGGGAGGAGGAGGAAAAACGCCTGGATGTCACCTGGCAGAGCGGCAACACATTTTCAGTCCATGTCGAATGGCACAAGGACGACCAAGGTGTTTGGCTTGGCGAGTTCTCCTATTCTGGATTTGAGCACAAGTCTTTTGTCAAACAGATTGCTTTTCCGCGACTGCGTTTCCCGTCGGCACAGCAGGCCGTACCGTATGTCTGCGGCGGTTACTGTATCGGGTACGGCGGTACATTCACGAAAGGATCAAAGGGATTTCCCGTGATTTCCGGCGTACCGATTTTGGCGGCAACCGTTACAGACCGCCTGACCGTCGGGTTGCATCTGCGTGACACGGAACGGTATGCGGGAAAAGCCTTCCAGCTTGCAAGGGAAAACGATGCGCTGATTGTCAGCGGACTTTATCATCCGGGACATGGCAGCTCAATTCCTGAAAGCGGGAAAGTCCCCTACCGTTACGGATACAAGCCGACGGAAGGCGGCTGGTTCGGTGTGGCTCAAGATTACAGAAGATGGAGCGAGAAACAGGAATGGAGTCGTCCGAAGACCACGCCCGACAAACTCCGTAACATCGGACTTTGGGTGTGGAATCGCGGCGCGATCACCAATGTCGTGCCACCGACACTGGAACTCCAAAAACGCCTCGGAAAAGAAATCCCGGTCGCGCTTGACTGGTATTGGTGGCACCACAATCCGTACGACACGGACTACCCCGACTTCTGGCCACCGCGCGAGGGGGAAGCGGCTTTCCGAAACGCTGTCGCCGATCTTCACCGACATGGTATCTACTCGCAAGTGTATGTCAACGGCGTGTGTTGGGACAGGCACACGGCAAGCTGGTGTCCCGACGCAGAAAAGAGCGCGGTGGTGAAGAAAGACGGCAAAATCTTCGGTCATGTCTTCAACAAATACAACAAGCATGAACTGGTTACCATGTGCGGTGAGAACACCGTGTTCTTCAATCGTCTAGGCGGCGTAATCGACAAACTGGCCGCCACGGGACTCGATGGCGTATATACAGATATGATTGGCGGAGCGACGCTCAACCCCTGTTACAATCCCGCGCACCACCACCTCAAAGGATACGGCAACTTTCAGGCGAAGGGATTCCGTGCATTCATCCAATCCATCAAGGAGCGTCATCCGAATCTGGTTCTCAGTACCGAGTTCGCCTCTGAAACTTACATGGATCTTTTCGATGCGAGTATTATCTGCAACACAATCTCGAATGAACGGATGGGTGGATGGCTCGATAAGATCTACCCCGTCTTCCCTGCTGTCCATCATGGACACGGGTATGCGCTCTTCGGTAACTACGCGCATCCAGACGGTAGCATGCCGTGGGATCCGCTCTGGCCGCCGGAAGACAAATGGAAGGCCGAACGGGATTGGAACTCGCTTTATCCCGTCCAGTTCTACTACGAGCTGGGGCGCACCGTAGTTTGGGGATGCCAACCCATGGTCTGCAACGTAAAGATGGATGTCTTCACCGACCCGCGCCATGTACCCGTTCTCGATTTCATGCTGGAAGCGGCGCAATTCTATCATGCCAATCTCGCTTACCTCTATGACGGCGTGATGCTCTCGCCTGAAGATTTTTCTTGCGATGAAATCGACGTTTCGTTCTGTCAACGGATGATCTTCACGAAAGAATCGTTGATGAAGACGCTGGTTCGCCGCCTGCCAGCCGTACTCCACTCCGCCTGGCAGGCACCTGACGGCAAAACCGCGCTCTTCCTCTGCAACCCGACAGCGGAGCCACGCACCTGGCGTTACCGTAACCAGAGCGGAACAATCCCACCGCATTCGTTCCAGAAAATTGGGAGCAGGCAGTAGGTAATAGGGAGTAGGCAGTAGGCGGCTAACGCCGCCAGTTGGGTAAGCGTGTTAGGCGGGATAAGTTGGTTAAGTGTCCCTGCGGGACTAAGTGCCCTTCAGGCTAAGTCACTTCGGATCGAAGCCCCACTTCTAGACAAAGGCTCCCTTAGGGCGAAGCCCACTTAATTCCATCTCTCGTCATTGCCGCCGCAAGGTGGCGATTCATTTTTCATTCCGAACGAAGTGAGGCAACGGGGGCGTTGCCCCCTCGTCGGCTTTGTCGCCAATCGCTGTTTTGCATTGTCTGGAATGATCGATTATGGTAACATGAATCTGAAAGGACGAGACAGATGAAAACCATTCCGATTCTTTTTTCCTCCGTGTTCCTCTGCGGGGCGATTCATGCGCAACAGTTTTTGACTTACGAGGAGTTCGGCGCCGTTGGTGACGGCAAGACTGATGACCAAGCTGCAATCGTGGCAACACATGCCGCAGCCAATCAGCGGGGACTTCCCGTCAAGGCAACGGATGGGAAGACGTACTACATCGGCAAAGGAGCGAAACCCGCCATCATCCAAACCGATGTCGATTTCGGGAAGGCGAAGTTCATCATCGATGACGTAACTGTCGAAAACAACCGCACCGAAATTTTCAGGATCTCTTCCACGTTGAAACGTTTTTCCGTAACAGGGGTCTCGACCCTAAAACGCAATCAGCGAGAACTAGGCGTTCCGCTTTCCGCCGATTCACTTGTCGTC
>JAFYDR010000233.1 GCA_017544725.1 Kiritimatiellia bacterium | reverse complement strand
TCCGCAACAGAACGCAAATCTGAAGGAAGTGCGCCGCGCCCGCCGTCCACGTTCCGTAGTCGATCATATCCTGCACAGTCAGTGCTCGCTTGGAGAATTTTCGAATCGTGATGCAGGGACCCGAAAGAGAAAGCGGAGAAATGATCGCGTTCACACGGGAACCGTCCGAGAGACGCGCATCGACATACGGCTGGCTCTCGTCGATACGCCGCCCGATCGGCGCGACAATCCGTTCGATAATCGCCAAGACGGAATCGTCGTCCAAGAACGTCTTTCCCGTCAACTGCAATTTACCCTTCCGTTCCACGTAAATCTTATCGGGACCGTTGACCATGATTTCCGTGACCGAGTCGTCCGCGAGCAAATCCTCCAAGGGACCGAGTTTCATCGCCTCGTCGTAAATCTCCTTCTCCAGGCGACGCGGATCAATATCCGCCGTCAGGCGACGGTTCTTACGCACCTCGTCGATAATCCCCCGCAGTGTGTCGCGCACCTTCGTCTGCAACTCGGCGGCACTCGCACCCGATGCCGTCATTCGTTTCAAATCCAACCGCTGCACCAACTCCGCGTGGATCTGGTTCTTGACCTGCCGCAACACGGCTTCCTGCGGATCGACAACAGGCGCGGTTTCGTGCGTGACGCGGAAAGTGGTTTGCGACGCACGTTCCCTCGGGGGCTCGGCAACGCGATTCGCAGCTGACGCCTCTGCGACAGGGGCTGCGGGAGACGGAGCTGACGCCGGTGCAGGGCTTTCCGCAACTGCCACGCGTAGGAGGCAACCACCAGCCGAAATGACCGTATCGGCGCGAAGGCGGGTCGGTCCCGTCACATCCACCCCGTTCACTTGCGTTCCGTTACTGGAATGCAAATCCTCAATCCAGGCAGCGCCGTCACGCAATGTTAGCAGAGCATGGCGTTCGCTCACGCCAGGATCGCGCAACCGAATCTTGCAGTTTTCCCCACGCCCCACCGTGTACAACCCGTCCGACAAACTCAACTGCCGCGGAGGTTCGTTTCCGAGAACGACTGTCAACGTATATGTCATCGCCATCTCCCCATGCTATTCCTGCGGCTTCAAATACCGCTCCAACTTCTCGCGCAGACGCGTCTCTAACCACGGCGTCACTTGCCAGAAATCGCGCAACTCCAAATACTCCGCAACAGCCTTCCACTGTCCCGGCTTCACAGCATACTCCGCCTTCAGCAGGATGTTCCTCGCCGTCGCCTCCTGCGAAACGAACTCTTGCACGTTCACGCGGAATCCCAAAACACGCAGAAGCTGGGCACGGAAGGTATCCGTGAGAAGATCGGCCAGACGCTCCCGAAGAATCCCGTGGTGCAACAACGCCGCCATCGGTCCGCTATCCTTGATACTCTTGTGCAACTCGTGCTGACA
This sequence comes from Kiritimatiellia bacterium, assembly GCA_017544725.1. Taxonomy (GTDB): domain Bacteria; phylum Verrucomicrobiota; class Kiritimatiellia; order RFP12; family UBA1067; genus RGIG8368. The sequence goes on along the minus strand of JAFYDR010000233.1, from coordinate 1,356 downwards.
GCACGGTGCGCAAAGGATGTGCCGACACTTCCACTCCACTGCACGGGCAATCGCCTCGTCCGTCGCCGTATCACAAGCGTGCAGGCTCACAACCATATCAGGCTCGAAAGGCAACTGCGAAGAATCGATATCCCCCTCGACAAAAGAGACGGGCTCCGTCATGTCCAATCGCTCCGTCAATTTCCTCGCCGTCGCAATCACATCCGCACGGCGGTCAATCCCGCACACACGGACATCGAGTCCCTTGACCTGCATCAGGTAAGCGCACAGCGCCAGCGTCAAGTAGGCGCGACCGCAATCCACGATATTCAGACGTTTCTCATCCAAACCATCTGCAATTGGATCCAGTACGGCAAGGAAGGAATTCACCTGGTCATACTTCCCTCGCATCGACGGAATGATCTTACCATCGCCGTTCATGATACCCAGTGTCTGCAACAGGACGACCGAATCGAATCGGGTCAGCGGTGTATCCTTCACGCGATCATTGGGCAAGGCATCCTGCACCTCGCGTTGTAGTTTCCCGCTGCGGGAGACCAAGACCTTGCCTTTGCGCGTCACGCGCACATGCAAGTCACCGGACGCCGTGATCAGGTGTAGCTCGCGCGTACCGGTCTGCGCAATCATTTCCTCCAAACCGTCATGCGCCGCTTCAACGGAAAAGTTCTTGATCATCGGACGATTTCCGTTCTCCGTATCGGTCATCTCGCCCTGAAATTTCTTTTCGCCCCTGATCTCCACGGGACGCAAACTCACGCGGAAAAGGTTCCCTCCGCGACGCAACGTTTGCGTCACCTTCATAAATCCCTTCACCTCGAAAACACGTCTGCGAATCTCGTCCGCCAATTCAACTGGAAGTTCTGTCTGCGCCATAATACTCCATTCGTTTTGGACACAGTATAGCACTTTCCCACAAGAAAAGAAATCATAGATTTGGGAGGACGCTTAACCAGGGCGCATCTGCGTAATTCACCCCTCTCGTACACATGAGAGGATTTGGGAAACAATAGGAACAACCTGAATAAAACAGTTAAATGAGGTACGCGGACCAACCGGTCCGCGTATCGCCTCCTCTTTGCCGCTATGGAGAACCGCCGTGTGCTACGAGTAGGAACATTCATGAGGATAACTTAGAAAACTGCTACATCTCGTCATTCGTCACTCGTCACTACTTCGCGCAGCGAAGTTATAGACAAGCGCTCCGCCCGTGCCGTGCGCGGGAACGTTCATGGGGGTAATTTTCGGTTTCGACGACGAGGGCGTTGTCGTTACGCAGCGGACGCGACGGAGCGCGTCCCTCCCATCCGTCACTGCAACCTCTGGTTGCTTACTTCTCAGCCTTTCAGCTTCCCCGCT